>CAZQUK010000028.1:0-1508 GCA_964596435.1 uncultured Oligoflexia bacterium | reverse complement strand
AAATATCGCTCCTTAAGTCCTCTAAGTGTTTCCTCAACCGCCGTTGGGTGGTGCGCAAAATCATCAATCACCAAAACGCCATTTACATCTCCCCTTATCTCTTGCCGTCTTTTCACTCCTCTAAAACTTTCAAAAGCATTTTTAATTTTATCTTTTGGTATTTTTAAATCCCTGCAAATAATCCAAACCGACATTGCGTTTAGAACATTATATTTTCCTGACAGTTGTATTTTAAGATCATCAACTTTTTTCCCTTCGTCAAGAATTTCAAATTCACACATTCCATTTTTCCACTGGATTTTTCCCGGCGTAAAACGAGCATTTTTTGAGCCATAAGTAAGCACAGGAACCTTTGCATATTTTATAAGATCCAAAACATGTTTATAATCGGTACAAACTAGCATTTTTCCGTTCGGGCGCACTCGTTCAAAAAGTCCCTTAAATGCACTAACAACGGCATCCATATCTGGATAAATATCCATGTGATCAAATTCCACGGAGGTTAAAATTACTCTATCTGGAAGATAATGATTAAATTTTGGAACTTTATCCCAAAAAGCGGTGTCGTATTCATCACCCTCCAAAACGAAATACTTACCCGCCCCTGTGTCGCTTACATAAAAGCCAGAAGGCAAATCATGTGCAACACCCCCAACAAAAAAACTTGGATCATGACCTGCGACTCTAAGAGTATGGGCAAGCAAACTTGTTGTTGTGCTCTTACCGTGCGTACCTGAAACAATTAAATTTGTGGTTTCTGGAAGAAAATATTTTTCAAGCATTTCTGGCAGTGAAAGAATTTTATATCCGCCCTCAAATGCAGCTAATGATTCAATATTTTTTTTGGGAATGACGTTGCCAATAATTACCAGATCCGGTCTTGACCCTGTTGCGATGAGATTTTCTGGCTTATATCCCAGAAACAATTCGACTCCGGCTTTTTCTAAGACATCACTCATTGGAGGATAAATATTTTCATCACTCCCTGTTACTCTTATTGCGCGCTTTTTCAAAAATGCTGCGAACGAACCCATTAAAGTTCCACAAACACCTAATATATGAATATGTTTCAGGTTTTTCCAGTCGTTATTTTGCATATATTTATTATCTCTTATTTTTTGTTGAATTAATATCCCTGAATAAGGCTTTATGAAATTCGGCCCTAAACTCTTTAATTTTGTTATTTTCCCTTGTTGGGTGAACCCTGTTTGAAAGTAAAATTACAACAATCCTTTTATCAAGATCAATCCAAAGTGAAGTACCGGTAAAACCAAGATGTCCCACCGTATTTTTTGAAAAAACACCACCCGTGCTTGAATTTATATCTGATGGCGTATCCCACCCCAAGGTTCGTTCACATCCAATAGGGGTGGTTACCCTTGACCACATTTTATTTGTGATTTCTTCCGAGAAGAAACCACAAATAAGCTGTTTTGAAAAAGAAAATAGATCCATGATATTTGTAAACGCTCCGGCGTGACCAGCATATCCCCCCATTGACCAGCAAT
>CAZQUK010000027.1:0-16386 GCA_964596435.1 uncultured Oligoflexia bacterium | reverse complement strand
TGATAATAATATTGAAGATAATCCAATGTATCGTGTGATTGTTGCTGAATTAAAAAAAATGCTTAAAGAAAAAAATATAAAACAAGAATCTATTGCAAAAGAATTGGATTTTTCACAGGCAGCTCTTTCGTCTCTATTAAATTGTAAATACAATATGAGTGTTAAACAACTTGTTCAAATTATGGATTTGGCAGAAATAAGTTTTTTTGAGTTGTATGATAGATGTCAAAATTTACTGATAAAAAAAATTGAACTTTCTGAAGAAGAAGAAAAAAACTTATACTTAAAACCAAATGCATATTTAATAAGATCACTTTTGTCGATACCGATGACGTTAGGTGAGCTTAAAGAAAAGTTGGGTTGGAATAGAGAAATGATTTTAGATTCAATTGCATTTTTAAAAAAAATAAAATTAATAAAAGAAACAAAAGATGGAAAATATCACCAACCTGTTCCGAGAAGCTACATAATAGGATCGAAAAAAAACATTTTATTTTTATTTGATATGACATTCAACATAATAAAAAATCAAATAATTCCTTTTTTGGCGTCTGAAAAGGCAAAGGGAACTCGTGCCGATCAAGATCCAATAAGGTTGAAGCAAAATTTTGTTCAATTTTCTTATCTTACTAAAACCCAATTAACAAAAATAAATAATATGCTTGAGAATTGCTATTATGAGTTTGATAGGATGTCTATGGAAAACAAGTCAAAGAACTATCCTGGAAAAGAAAATTATACATTTACTATGTTTTCTTCAACGCTTTTTGATTTTTTTAACAACAAATAAGAAGAGTTTGTATGAATCCTACACAGAAAATTACTCTTGCATACTCAATATCTACAATAGGTAACAACCTAAGATGGTTGGCCACACCGCTGCTTGTCTATCATATAACTAAATCTGGATATTTCATGGTGGCGGCAATATTTTTTAGTGCAATCGGAGAATTTGCAGCCTCTTTTTTTGGGGGCTTTGTTGCTGATAGATATAATAGAAAAAAAACTTTGATGTTTCTTAATGTATGTAATGCTGTTCTTACGTTAATATTTTGTTTTTTTACAAAAGAAAACATTATTTATTTGTTTCCATTGGCTTTTTTCATTGGTGTCTCAATCTCGCTGGAGGATCTTGTTAATTCGACTTTTATTGATGAAATAAAGTCAAAGGGTAAGGTTAGAGAAGCATATGCAAAAATTGATATTGGAATTTATATGACTTCACTATTAACGGCACTGGGAGGAGGCATAATTATTAGTCATATCGGAACAGATATAGTGTATGTGATAGATTCTTTTAGTTTTTTGATTTGTGCTTTTTTGATTTATTCAATTCCTTATAATAAAGAACTTACTGCATATAATGATAGTATTAAAGAAAAGGTTTTGGATATTTTATCTGGCTATAGATATGTTATATTTGAAAATAAGCATTTAATATATATTTGTTTGGTGGCGGGTATTGTTCAATTCGCTTGTTCGTTAACAACAAATTCACAAAGTATTTATTTTATGAAGCAAACATACTTTGTTTCAGATTTAACAGTTTCTATTTGGCTCTCTGCATTAAAGACGGGTATGGTTTTAGGTAGTGTGTTTTTGTTACAAAATTCCGTGAAAAAATTTTCCAATATTTCTCTGGCCCTATTTGGTTATGGTATTATGTTTTTATCTTATTTATTATTGCCTTTTTCGCCAAATATTTATTTTTTTATTGTTTTTTATTTGATTAATCTATTTGGTCTTCAAATAGGAAGGGTGTCGATTCGTGGGGAAACTATTGATGCAGTGGAAAGTAAATATAAGTCAAGAACAATGGCATTAAGGAACACATTTATAGATTTTATGGCAATATTGGCTTTGGCATTTAGTTCATTTAATATTCAATTTGAATCTGGGTTTTATAACTTTTTATCTTCAGGTGGTGTTATGTTTATAAGTTTGATTTTTATTTTTATTTATAAAAGAAAAGCGAAACTATTATCCAATAAATAATTTCACGCTAAAACCATTTTTTTGTGAACTAAATTTAGAATGTAACAGATGCCAGAAAATTTAGACTATTCAGGAACCTCATCTAGAACTTCTTCTTTAAAATCGCCATTTATCCATGAGTAAAGCTTACGCTTTCCTTCAATCAAGGTTTCAATATGCGCAGGACGGCTCCAGATTTTAGATATGGCACTTAAAGTTGCACGCGCCCTTGCCAAATCAAGATCAAGCCCTTGATGTTTGTGCCATAAAAGAAGCTCGCCTTTATTTAAAAAATTTCCATCTTGAATATAAATAAGCGGGCTTCCAAGATTTGTAAGCTGAAATAAAAGTTTTTCCTTAACTTTTCTGTGATCCCTGTCCACTATTTCGTAACGGTTAGTGCGCCTATTGAGGCCATAAGTATACATTTTAAGTCTATCAACCAGCTCTGGGGTTAAAAATTCATCAATAAATGTTAGATCGTTATAGACGCGCCTTACCTCAAAAAGTTTTTGCATCCCAAGACCGGCTTTAGTGTCCCAGTTGGCTTTTGTAACAATATCCTCACACTCGTTGTATTCTTTTCCAAAGCGCCCCTTATCCCAGCGTTCCTGAATGTCCCTGAATATCTCAACCCCAACTTTATATGGATTGATCTGTCCTGGCTGCATAACAAGAGTGCCGGCATGAGCATTTGCAAAATCAATGATTTCAGAATCTTTAAGGGCCTTTTCGGTCATTATTCTTGCATGCCAATAAACGGCCCAACCTTCATTCATAATTTTGGTCTGCATTTGCGGCACAAGGTAATATGCCTCGTCTCTAATCATAGTTAATACATTGTGTTGCCACTCCGTAAGAGGCGCATGATCCAATAGAAACGCCATGACATCCTTTTGTGGCTCCTCCGGGAAGCCCTTCTTTTTCTTAGTATCATCTGCCATTCGTCTTTTTTGTGCTTCAATAAATTCCTTTGGATTAATATAGGAATCCATGTAGGAGCGTTCCACTTTCAGCTTAAAAGGATCCAGGCCCTTATAATCGTCATTCGATGAGCGGCCTCCTTTTTTACTTTTTGAACAATCGCCGCCGGAAGCGCAAGCTTGATGATCATGAGCACCCCCACCGGCGCCGTGATTTTTACCTCCACAGCATTTGGCCGCCTCATCTTCATCATATTGATGCTTATCTTTCTGCCCTTTAGGACCCACGTGTTGATTTGCAAATGGTAAATGTGGATCGATTAAATTTTCAATAGTAAGGCACCTGTCAATAAATCCTTCAACTCTGTCCTGACCGTATTCCTCCATGTAGGAGCGGATTCTTGCAGCGTCGTTTGCCATTTTATCAAGCATTTTTCGATTTGTTTTTGAAAACCAGTAATTATTCTTAAAAAAATCAACGTGCGCATAAACATGCGCCATAACCAGTTTTTGCTCAATTGTACTGTTTCCCTTTACGAGGTATGCATAAGAAGGGTCAGTATTAATAACCATCTCATAAATCTTTTGTAGACCCCACGTATAGCCCTTTGATAACTGATCATAGCTCATTCCAAAACGCCAGTGAGGATACCGAACAGGAAATCCGCCAAAGGCTGCAAGCGAATTAACCTGATCACTATCAACCATCTCAAAAATGACATCAAAGAAATCCAGACCATAATCCTTTGCATATATGCAAATTTCGTCCTGTAATTTTCTCAGTTCATCTGACATCGTCATGAATTACTTCCCTTTACCAAGAAATTCTTTAATCGATTGTAGGATACCCTCCTTGTTTTCTATTCTGGATAAAATCAAAGAGTCCTCATTCTCGCCAAAAAACCCCAATAAATCTTTATAAAACTGCCCCGATCCATAACGGGACTCAACCTGGCCATAACAAAAAACGTTGGACATTGGCATAAGTTCATTTTTTAAAATATCCATGCACACACGCGTGTCATCGCCTGACCAGTTGTCGCCATCTGAAAAATGGAACGGATAAATGTTCCACTCCGAAGGCGGATATTCTTTTTCAATAATATTCATACAGAGTTTATAAGCAGAACTGATTAAGGTTCCACCCGATTCGCGTGTTCTGTAAAAAGTATCTTCATCAACCTCTCTGGCTGTGGCATCGTGAATAATATACCGTGTTTCAATTCCCTTATACTGGCTCCTTAACCATGTATCGATCCAAAAAGCCTCAGTTCTTACAATTTCCTTTTGCTCATCGCCCATTGAACCCGAAACGTCCATCATGTAAATAATTACAGCGTCGTTTTCGTAGCGAACAGATGTTTTCCATGAACGAAACCGCATATCGTCCCTGATGGGAATAATAATTGGATTATCCGGATTATAAGACTTTGCAATAACCTGACGTTTTAATGCTTCCCTGAAGGTGCGCTTAAATGAGCGCAACGAATTTGGTCCCTGCCTTGCAATACCCGTATAACGATCGGATTTTGATTTTACAGTCTTGTGTCCCCTTGGCTCGATTTTGGGAAGCTCAAGCTCCTCACCTAATATTTCAGCAAGTTCTTTTAATGTGAATTCAACTTCAAGCTGATGTTCGCCAGGCTTGTTTCCGGCTTGACCGGCTTCTTGTCCCTGTTCTTCGCCCTGACCAATTGGATCACCGGGGTTTCCTTTTCCCTGTCCTGTTCCACCACCCTGATTATCTCCGAACCTGAACCTTGGAATTTCAATTTGTGGGAGTGGAATACTAACGCGATCTTTACCTCTTCTGGCAATCATATCTCCATGAGTAATGTACTTTTTCAAATCCTGTTTGATCTTGCCCTTTACTATTGCCCTGAACCTGGCATGATCGCGTTTTATGCTATAAACCATTTAACAGCACCTCCTGCGCCAACAACTCATTTACATTTTTCAGTGCGGTCTGTGTACATCACCTCTCGCAAAAATACTTGCAACATAATTCAAGACGTCAGTTGAACAGATTTCACAGTAACCGTAATTTTTTATGAGTCTGGATTTTACAACATCAATTTTTTCCTGTGTGTTCTTATCAACAACATTTGAAACCAGCGACGTGAGCTTAATTGAATCCTTCCTGTCCTCAAAAAGTTTAAGCTCAAGCGCCTTATGAAGTCTTTCGTTGGTCTTGTAATCAAAGCTTTTACGTTCGATTGCAAGGGCACCAATATAGTTCATAATTTCGCGCCTGAAGTCATCCTTTCTGCTTTCTGGGATATCAATTTTCTCTTCGATTGAGCGCATGAGTCTTTCGTCGGGTTCCTCGGCCTGACCCGTATATTTGTTTTTCACCTTTTCCCTTTGAGTATAGGCTTTAACGTGGTCAATATAGTTTGAACAAAGTTTTGAAATTGCATCTTCATCTGCAGAAATTGCACGCTGAACCTCGTTTTTAACTATGTCTTCATATTCCTGCTTAATTACAGCAAGAAGTTCACGGTACTCTTTGCGTTTTTCTTCACTCGAAATTAATGCGTGATGTTTAAGACCACCATCAAGTTCATTCATAACCATAAAGGGGTTCACGCAACCAATGTCTCCCTCCTTTTCGGTCACAAGTGAATTTGAAAGTTTATCCTGAATATAGCGGGGGCTGATTCCATCCAGCCCCTCTCTGACTGCTTCCTTGCGTAACTCTTTTACATTATCTTCCGTATAACCGGTTAAAGTTTTTCCATCATAAAGCTTAAGCTTCTGAAGCATTGTAAGATTTGCTTTCTTAGGTGGCTCAAGCCTTGTCAATATTCCCCACATAACTGCCATTTCAATTGTATGTGGAGCAATGTGTTTGCCCTTTATTTTAACAGGAGAAAAATCTTTTTCATAGATTTTTATTTCCTGATGAAGCTTTGTTATATAAGGGATATCGATTTTCACAGTTCTATCCCTTAGGGCCTCCATAAATTCATTGTTTTGAAGTTTACGGAATTCCGGTTCGTTCGTATGACCAATGATCACTTCGTCAATGTCGGTTTGTGGAAACTTCTTTGGCTTTACCTTATGCTCCTGTGATGCTCCCAAAAGATCATATAAAAACGCCACATCCAATTTTAGAACCTCGATAAATTCAACAAGCCCACGGTTGGCAATATTAAACTCACCGTCAAAGTTAAATGCTCTTGGATCAGAATCAGATCCATATTCCGCAATTTTGCGGTAGTTAATGTCGCCAGTTAGTTCTGTTGAATCCTGGTTTTTTTCATCCTTCGGCTGAAAGGTACCAATACCAATTCTGTCTCTTTCAGAAAGGAGCAGCCTGAAAACACGAATATGGTTATTAACAACCTTTGTCCAATCGCCATTGTAACGTTTCAGAAACTCTTTATAAACATAACGGCTGGCAGGATTAAGATTGCCGTTAATATTGATTTTGTATCTCCCAGTCACCCCTTTATTAAGTTTTTCTTCAACAACGGGGCGGTATTCCTCGGGCACCAACAGTAAAGGGTCCTCATGCATTGGTGTTATAAGTTCTTTCTGGTTTCCCAAAATATCGTTTGCTTCTGTATCCACCCATTTGAATGTATAAAGAGCGCCCTCAGGTAAACGTGAATAGTGCTCAAGTCCCTTTTTCATCATTCTTACAATGGTTGACTTGGCAGAACCAACAGGTCCGTGAAGTAAAAGCACACGTTTTTCAGTACCGTATCCAAGTGCTGCGGACTTCATAAAATTCACAAGCTTCATTAAAGGAATATCAAGTCCAAATACTGCATCAACTCCGTTTTGAATCGGATCCTCAAAAAACTTATAATGTGTAATGGTTTTCTTGTATTCGGTGTAGTTCTCAGAACCCCAATTTAAAATCATGTCGTACATACGCTGAAAAGCGTTGCGCGAAATATTTGAGTCACTTTTTACAATTTCAAGATAATCCCAAAAATCGCCTTCCCAATGTAATTGTTTAAAATCCTTAATAACTCTTTCTTTTTCAAAGATATCGGCCCAAACCGTTGAATTATTATTCTTATCCGTTGAGTTAGAATTTGCCATAGACTACACGCTCCCTCTAATAAAATAGTAACCTCCCATAAAACAAAATACCAGTTATTTCAGTAAGTTTCATTTCGAATTATATGCCGCACCATAAGCCCCCCCCAATATACTAAAATGAAAGCTTTACCACCGTTAATTTTACCAATAAAATTTAATTGAGTTAGGAAAATAAAATGTATTTTGATGCAGCTCTAAAATCTGATGTCGGATTAAAACGAAATGACAATCAGGATGCGGGGAGTTCAAACCCTGAAATAGGATTATTTTTAGTCGCCGACGGTATGGGTGCACACCGTGGAGGTGGGACTGCAAGTAAAATGGCCGTATCCGCTATTTGCGAAGTTATTGAAAAAGAAAAAAAAAGTAACGCACGCAAGCCAAAAGAATATCTTGAGGCTGCTGTTCAGATGGCGAACAAAAACATTCTCGACACCTCGCGCAGCGACTCAACGCTTAAGGGAATGGGAACCACCGCAACTATAATGTTATTTTATGATGACAACGTAACGATTGCTCATGTTGGGGACAGCAGGTGTTATTATTTTCATGACAAACAATTATGGCAACTCACTCGCGATCATTCTTTTGTTGCAGAAAAATTGAGAGCAGGAATTATTTCAAGAGAAGAAGCAAGCATTGATCCACAAAAAAACATTATTACACGCTCCGTCGGATTTGAAGCCAAAATCAAAGTGGATCTTTACGAAAAGAAAATCCAATCAGGCGATGTGTTCCTACTTTGCTCAGATGGTCTTTCAAATATGGTTGAAAATAAAAGAGTAGCTGAAATAATCAATCAACATTTAAGTGAAACCAATGGTATAGAAAAGGCTACCAACGCCCTCGTAAACGAGGCCAATAAAAATGGCGGAGATGATAATGTTACCGTGCTTATAGTTAAGGTGCTGGCTTAGGGACAATTCCTTATAATATTCAAAAACACAACACGTCTAAACTCTATGGCAACACAGTTTACTGCAATCGGCTAGAACCACATTTTTCTAAACTTCATGAAAACTCACAGTTTTCTTTTATCTATGGTTTTTAAAAAAATACTGATAAAGTGAATTTATATTATGGCTCTTAACCGTTTTTTTACAGTATTAGTAGTACCCGAAAAGACGTCAAACGTCCGCAAAATTATTCTACCCTACTGGCTCATCAAGGGGGTTGTTGTCGGGCTATTTTTTGTTACTATTCTTGTGGTTATTATGCTTTTTGACTACTGGTACGTCATGAGTCGCATAAGTGAGAACAGATCACTCAAAATTGAAAACCGCCGCTTGCGTCAACAGGTTCAGGTATTTAAAAATAAAATGAACCTCTTAGAAAATACCATGGACAGAATAAGGACCTTCACCACCAGGTTAAAAATTATTACAAATATTGAGGATCACAACCAGCTTATAGAGAGCTTAAACAATAACCTTCCGGATGCAGATAAAAATATCGGAAAAAAAATAACTCCTGAAACAGAACAGGACGCTAACCCAAAGCAGGATACTCAAACGGATGCTTCTGACTCATATTTAAAAACCACATCATCAAGTGATGCATGGAACGAACCACTAAGCAAAAAAACATCTTTTTCACTTTTTGAAAACATGGATAAAAGATTTTTGAAACTATCTCAAAGCGCATACATACTTGAACAAATAGTCCAGGACCAATATGAACTTTTAGCAGATCAGAGGTCCTTTTTAGCGGCCCTTCCAACCAGGCAGCCATCAATAGGATACTTCACATCTGGTTTTGGGATTAGAAGATCACCTTACGGACAAGGTATCAAAATGCATGAAGGACTCGATATAGCTAACAGACCAAAAACCCCCATCTGGGCACCAGCAAGTGGGGTTGTTTCTTTTTCTGCGGTAAAACCCGGCTATGGACAGGTTGTTGTGGTTGAACACGGATACGGTATGCAAACCTGGTATGCACATCTTCGGTTAAGATTGGTTAAAAAAGGTGATCATGTAAGACGTGGGCAAAAAATTGCACAAATGGGAAGTTCAGGGCGCGTAACGGGTCCGCATCTTCATTATGAAGTACGCGTTAACGGGACACCTGTTGACCCGCTGTCATATATTTTAGAATTCTAAAAAAATCTCGCGTGTCTGGCAGTTTATATGGTATTTATAAACAGATATTGTCAGTTGTATTTTGCGCGGCACACCAAACACTAATTAAGGTTCATTATGGGCATTGTTCAACACCTTGGAAAAAAAATTTTTGGAACTCAAAACGATCGCTATTTAAAAAGTCTTGCACCGTTAGTGGGCAGAGTAAATGAATTCGAACCCAAAATTAAAATCCTTTCAGACGAAGCGCTAAGAACCAAAACTATTGAATTCAGGAGCAGAATAAAAGCAGGAGAAACTCTTACCGATATTCTGCCCGAAGCTTTTGCAGTCGTAAGAGAAGCCGCCATAAGAACACTTAGAATGCGCCCTTTTGACGTTCAACTTATGGGAGGCATTGCACTTCATCAGGGAAAAGTTGCAGAAATGCGCACAGGTGAAGGTAAAACACTGGTTGCAACTCTTCCATCATATTTAAATGCCCTTGAAGAAAAAGGTGTGCACATAATTACTGTTAACGATTATCTCGCAAAACGTGATGCTGAATGGATGGGGCAAATTTACAGATTTTTAGGGCTATCTGTTGGTGTCATTGTTCATGGGCTTTCGGACCATGAACGACAGCAAAATTATGGTTGCGATATTACTTATGGAACCAATAACGAATTTGGGTTTGATTATTTGCGCGACAATATGAAATTTCGTCTTGAAGAATACGTACAGCGTGAGGTTGATTCAATTTTAATTGACGAAGCCAGAACTCCTCTGATTATTAGTGGTCCCACAAACGATTCGACCGACATGTATTATAAAATTGATCGCACAATACAAACAGATGGATTCCTTATAAAAGATGAAGATTACACGATCGACGAAAAATCAAAAACTGCCTCACTGTCTGAAGTCGGCGTGGAAAAAATGGAAAAGCGTCTCCACGTTCCAAATCTTTATGACCCGACAAATATTGAACTTCTTCATCACGTCAACCAGGCACTTAGGGCACATGTACTTTTTCACAAAGATGTTGATTACGTCATAAGAGACAATCAGGTTCTTATAGTTGATGAGTTTACAGGCCGCCTTATGCAGGGCAGAAGGTGGTCCGACGGGCTACACCAGGCCATTGAAGCCAAAGAAGGCGTTAAAATTGAAAACGAAAACCAGACACTTGCAACAATAACTCTTCAAAATTATTTCCGTATGTATAAAAAACTATCCGGTATGACTGGAACTGCAGACACGGAAGCTACAGAGTTCAAACAAATTTATAAACTGGACGTGGCAGTAATTCCAACAAACCTTCCGATGATACGTAAAGATCACGCTGATGTAATATACAAATCTGAAGTCGCAAAACATAGGGCCATAATTAGCGAAATAAATGAGCTGCGAGCAAAAGGACAACCCGTACTAGTTGGAACAATTTCTGTTGAAAAGTCGGAAGTGATTTCGGCCCTCTTAAAAAAAGAGGGTATACATCATCATGTTCTGAACGCAAAACAACATGCAAGAGAAGCTGATATTGTTGCACAAGCTGGACGAAAAGGTTCGTTAACAATTTCTACAAACATGGCGGGCCGCGGTACAGATATCGTCCTGGGCGGTAATCCTGAAGCAATGGCCAAATCTGAAGCGGGTTTGCCTCCAAAAAAAGCGACACCAGAAGAGCTGGAAGCCTGGAGAGAAAAATACAAGGCTGCATATAACAGGTGGAAAGAAAAATGCGATCAGGAAAAAAAGGAAGTTTTAAACGCTGGTGGGCTTTTTATTTTAGGTACTGAAAGACATGAGTCCAGAAGAATCGACAATCAGTTAAGAGGACGCTCTGGAAGACAGGGCGATCCTGGTGCAAGCAGGTTTTACCTTTCTCTTGAAGATGATTTAATGCGAATTTTTGGTGGTGTAAACATAGCACGCTTCATGGAAGACGATATGCCCATCGAACACAGGTGGATCAGCAAAGCCATTGAAAATGCACAACGAAAAGTTGAGGGTCATAACTACGATATCAGAAAACATCTTCTTGAATATGATGACGTCATGAACCAACAAAGAAACGTTGTTTACTCCTGGAGAAAGGAAATCTTATCGCAAAAGAACCTTAATGAAATGATTTTTTCCATGGTAACTGAAATTGCAGAGGCTATTGCCCAGGACTTTTTTCCAAACGGAAGGCTTAAGCGTATAAATGGTCAAGCCGTTTTAGATGAAAAGGAGCTTAATAACGCCCTACAAATAATGTTTTACACTGAATCAAGTATTAAAGAAAAAGACATTGACCCATTTAATGATAAAGGGCTGACAAAATGTATTATAGAACTTGCAAAAAAAACCTATAATAAAAAACTAATAACCATTGGAAAAGAAACTCTGCAGCAGATTGAGCATATTGTTCTTCTTTCAACAATTGACCAGCTCTGGAAGGACCACCTGCTTGCAATGGATCATTTGAGGGAAGGAATTGGTCTGCGTGGATACGGCCAAAAAGACCCGCTTATTGAATATAAAAAACAGGCCTTTAAATTTTTTGAAATGATGATGCGCCAAACAACCGGTGATGTGGTTAGAAAACTTTTTGCAGTACAAGTTGCACCCGAAAACTATATTACCGACGATGGCGATGAACTCGAAATGGAATACAATGTTTCAGAAAATGGTGAACTAACGGGCGGTTTTTTTGATAACAAACCACAAGTAGCGCTCCCAAAAGGGCCAAACCCAAACAGAATGCAATTTAATCATGCGCAAGTTGGTGCAATGGGTTCTATGGCCATGCAAAACCAAAATCAGGGAGGCGGCATGGGCAACCCCGCTTCACCACCTTCTGTACAGACATCAGCCACGGTTCAGGGGGTCCAAAAGGTCGGACGAAACCAACCATGCCCTTGTGGAAGTGGAAAAAAATACAAAAAATGTCATGGTACTTAATAAACAATGGAAGAACAAACAACCATAAAACACATTCTTTGGTCAATCGATGCCTTTCCCGAAAGGCCCGAGATTCAAATAGATTCAATTCAAACCCTGTCTGCAATCAGCAAAAAAAATGCCACGACCATTGAACCCGTTTATGTTTTAAGCCCTGACCAGATTAATCTTTCAAGCGGGTTCTCGGCGCCCACTTTGAAAGAATACAAAACTGAAGCTGAAATTTCACTTAAGATACTTCTGGATAAAATTAATCTTGATGGATTAAAAAAACCCACTATTCTTACAGAAGCAACCGGTTCAACCAGAAACTCAATTCGAAAACTAATGACTTATGCAAAAAGATCACAAGCGGATCTTATTGCGGTAAACACAAGGGCAAGAAAAGGTGTTTCAAGGATGCTGCTAGGAAGCTTTGCTGAAACACTGCTTTTAATATCTGATCTTCCTATTTTAATAATGAACCCGACTATTACACATCCGAAGAGAATAAAAAATATTTTGTATCCAACGGATTTTTCAGATCAATCTTTCAATATTTTTAAAAAAGTTGTCCAGTTATCAATAAATCTTGAGGCTCAAATTACAATATTTTTTAAAATTAAGGGTCCAATACTTCAACTTCTCAGGAAGAATAAGCAGGAACACATCTCTAATGTAGAGCTGGGTCAAAAGGATTTTATCAGTGAGCAATTCCAAAAAGCCAATGACTGGCTCAAACTTGCACTTGAAATGGGGGCAAATGCAACTATCGTAACTGATAAAAGCAGGAAAAAAATCGCAAGCTCAATTCTTTCTTATGCTGTAAAAAATGACATACATCTTATTGCCATGGCGTCACAAAAGGGACCCATTTCATCCTTGCTAATAGGTAGCAACACAAGGTCTGTTATCAGACAATCCATTTGTCCAGTTTGGGTTTTACACTCATAGGTGTATACCCGCCTTAATTCACCGAAGGGAATGATACAAATAATATTTTTAAAAAATTACCTAACAAAATAATCCTGCTACATGTTATCCTAAACGCGATGAGCGATAAAAAGCCAAAAAAGGATGACCTTACCACGATTGCTGAGCTTACCAGCAGGACAGATGGAGCGAAAACTCCTGGTGCGGAAGATAATAACATTGAGGATTTCGCTTCTGATTTTAATAATAACGAAGACAATACAGATTTTGCAACCTCAAATAAGGATGTGTCTGGTATTGAGGAATCCCTAACGCCACTAACTGGTGACGATTCTTTGGCTGATCCTGATATTGACAATAAAACAATTGATGCCCTAATAGATGAAGAACTTAAAAGCGAAGAATCATACGAATCCGAAATAGATGAGGAAATAAGCGGCATAATAAATGAAGGAAAAGATACACTTGATGACAATATTTCAAAGACTATAAATTTAGATCAAACAGCAGAAGAAAACCTAACTGGTTCTTTTTCTGAGGGCACCACATCTTCTGATGGCGCAGCAGCTGAAGTTTCAACCCTTTCTAAAACACAAGATGTTAATTTAAACAAAAGCATAAGTGAAACTGAGATAATAAACAGGCCGGACGATACCGAACCCTACATTCCATCATCCCCCCCTGTAAATTCTTTGCAGAAAATAAATGACATTAAAAAATATGTGGACCAGACCCCTATTGGCACCCCTTCTGTTACCCCAGAATATCCTTTTTCATTACAAATTGAAGGTCGATTAAGCGAGTCAGTGCAGGAAAAATTATTGGACCTTATTTCGCATGAACAAATGGGCATAAGTAAACTTGATTTAGAAACGCAACTAGAAGAAGGACGAATACTAATTCCAAGAATTAGTGAATACGCAGGCGTGCTTATTGTTCAGGCACTTAGATCAAGCGGTATCCGTATGAAACTTGGTCCGGCTGATATGATTTTTTCAACAGAGGACTCAAAAGATAATAATGATTCGGTTGTGTTTTCTCATGGGAACTTTGAAAAACGGGAAATGAGACTTGAGGAGGACAAAAAAAGCGCAACAAACCTTCCAATTACAACAGGTACAGATATTCCCCAACTTAACCACTTTGAAATATTAGACGTGATAACTGTTAGTGCCGCTATAAATACCACAGCACTTGAGGCTGAACGATCCAGGGAATACTCCGAAAGGCTTGACATGCTGAAACAGGAGCTGAAAATGAAGGCATACCGGCAAGGAGCAAGTGGTATTATACGTTTTTCCGTGAAACTGACACCACTAAATCTCCCAAGCCAATACAGAATGCTTGTTATGGGAACCGCAATCAGAGAACGCCACTGAATATCGTTTAAATGAACCTAACTTTCAATAAGCAAAGTTTCACTTATTGTCCGCCTAAGGCCCGCCCTCCACTCGCTTGCCACCACATCAGTTTAAAAATTTGCGCATAACGCATGGCGCAGTTCGGTTTATCAAACTTGCTAAGTCAAATAAAAAAAGTTAACGAATAAAGATATATGGATTTTACACATGTTTCAGCATGGTACCGTGGTTGGATACAGGGAAAAACAAGGATAGCTCTTTCATGGGCTTTTGCAATTCTTTTAGTTTTTTTTGCGCGCGAATATCCAACAGGACCTGGAATAATAGTATGTCTGCTTGGAGCAACAATTCGCTTTTGGGCAAGTGGTTATATCAGAAAAGATTTGCACCCTGCAGTGGGGGGACCTTATTCCTTCACAAGAAATCCACTTTATTTCGGAACGTACCTGATGGCCATTGGAATTATCTGGTCAATCGGAAACATTACTTTTTTTATTATTGTAACAATACTTTTTGCCGCCATTTACCACTTCATAATTCTTGATGAAGAAAATAAATTAAAGGAAATATTTAAAACTTCATATTTGTCATACCAGGAGGCTGTGCCTCGTTTTTTTCCGCGTCCGTGGCGCGCATCAAAAGAAACTCTAAA
Source organism: uncultured Oligoflexia bacterium (assembly GCA_964596435.1). Classification (GTDB taxonomy): domain Bacteria; phylum Bdellovibrionota; class UBA1018; order UBA1018; family CAZQUK01; genus CAZQUK01. The sequence goes on along the minus strand of CAZQUK010000027.1, from coordinate 1,499 downwards.
AACCGTTAATCCCAATGTTGAACAGCATAATTTTTCTTGGGATCTTGCAATAAAAAACAAAGCCTATGAAGCATACGCCTCATTTTTTGGACTCGTAGGTTTTGTATATCTGGTTGCATATATTTGGAAAAAATGGACCTAAAAGACCCAAAAAACACCATCATTTTAACATTAAAAGTTTTTTTATGTTCCTTGTTTCTTTTAAATACAAATGCATGCTTTGATACTCAAAACACATCTAATACCACCACAAGCACTGCAACAAACGCAGAATCAACCATAAACGCAACAGATACCATAAGCGGCGCAAAACTTTTACTTGAAAAAGGAAAGCGACCATTTTCGTTCTCCCCAAGTGAGGTTTCCACTATTTGGTTTACAAAACAGGACCCTACTCAAAATGATTTCTGGTCAGCATCCTTTAAAAAAATAAAATCAGATTTAAGCATTAAAGAGTTTCCATGGATCATCACATCCCCCCCTAATGGGGAAAGTTATTCTGATAATTATGCAAACGATAACTACTTAAACCATCTTCTTGACACACTAAGAACGCTTCAAATAATCGAAAAAGCTCCACTTTATGGGCCACTTAAAACATTCGGACTGGAACCACCAATAATAGCCATTAGATGGAAGGTCGGACACAATGTATTTGAGATCTATCTTGGAGAAAAACTAAAAAACAATGAAGGCCGCTATGCTTACTTTCCAGGCGCTGATAACAACACAGTGTGGATTGTAAAAGGCGCAACACTTGGACTCCTTGATCACCTTGAAGGGTTTTATACCCTTAGGCACAACAGCCTTTTTTTTATCAGTCTTGATGATATTGATGAGTTTGAAATTTATAAAGGTGGGTCCAGTTGGTTTTATGCCCAAAGATTAAGTGGTACTTGGGCCAACAAAAAGAATAAAGCATTCAAAGAGGACCCGAATCCCTGGTTAGAATACCTGTTGCACATTAAAATCAAATCGTTTTTTGATAATGGAAAAAAAGTAAAATCACTCCTTAAAAAAATAAAAAAAGATCCAACTTATACAATAATTTTTAAGAACCGAGAAAAAGAAACATCAAAACTCCTTTTAATACCATATAGCTTCAACAACTCGCAGCAACTCCTTGCCCATACATCAAACCGTTTTGAGGGCATTTTTGAAGTGGATATGAAGCTTATAAGGCATATTGAGAGTATAAAATCTATTAACCTTCAACAATAAGCTCGCCCTTATAAAAAAAAATGATAAACTGGTTCTATGTATCCAAAAGTATTTGTTAAAGGTTCAATTAGTGTTAAGCTTGGAAAAAAAATATATGACAGACAAAACTTCGACATTTCACTATTTGGTGTAAGTGGTTTACCAAGCATTGGTGTGAACCCTAGCGATTTTGCCGGTCATAAAATAACAATTAATATAAGATTAAATCCACCATCCGCTATTAATCTTCAAGTTAAGGGGCTTTTACTGAAAGAAGTTACCGCAAGAAACATTCAAGC
>CAZQUK010000026.1:0-16449 GCA_964596435.1 uncultured Oligoflexia bacterium | reverse complement strand
GTTCAGACTAACTTAGGCAAGGCGGCCTGATTTTTTCGCTCAATTGGGGTTATACCTTCTCCTTTGGCAACCCGGCCAGCATAGACTTCACGTCCTTAGCTCCGTTGGCTTTGCGCGTTCAACCTTTCGGTTGACTTGCTTTTTCAAAGTGGTGGTCTACCTCGGTCAAGCCTCCTCCATGATTAGGTACAGCGGTATGTAAACTTTGCGCGTTTGAAATGCCTATACTCTCAATAAAGGGGGATTGGAGTTGTGGGTGTTTGAGAAAATGGAGAGCTCACATACATAGGTTGACATATTCAACCTATGTGATATCATATAAATGTCATGGCAATTCAAATTAAAAGAGCCATTAAAGCGCTTGATAAAGGGTTACAAAAAGAAAACTTTTCCATCAACCTCTACATCTGTGGTAGCGCAGCGCTAGTTCTTCTTGGAATAAGTATTCGAAAAACTGGGGACATCGATCTTATTGCAAAAACCATTGAACCCGCTCTTGATCGTGCAATAAAACGTGTTGCAAAAAAACTAAATTACCCTGAAAACTGGCTAAACAATAGAGTTAGTCCAATTATTGATCGCCTACCCTCAAATTGGGAAAAAACATCCCTTGAAGTTTATAAGGGCAAAAATCTTACCGTCTATACACTAAGTCGACAAAATCTCATTAACTCAAAGCTTCATGCCTGTGTTGAAAGACGATCTCTTGACTACGTAGATTTACTTTCTCTTTCGCCTACAAAATCAGAAATAGAAAAAGCCAAGCGATATTGCTTAAAACAAAAATCATCAGAACTTACAACAAAAGACAAAAAAGATTCATATAAAACTTGGGTGAATGGCTTTATAAACATTCTTATAATGGATCTGGGTTTATGAAAAAATCAGATCCATTATTTTCTGATCTTAGGTCAATTGGCATCTTCTTTGATGAAACTACAACTAAAAACTCAAATCCAGAAGAAACACTTATTTCAAGTCTTGATACACTCACCAAAGACTCAAAAACACTTTTTCTTGTTGCAAACTGGGTTAGTCTCTATTCAAGTCTAATTCATACTGAACGTCTGGTATTTTTAATTAAAAAACGCAACCTTTCCCTTCCCGCTCTCATGATTCTTGGTGGTCTTTGTCGCTATGGTTCACATAAATCAAAAAAGCTCGATCTTGTTTGTCGAACAATAAAAAAAATAACAAAAATAAAAAAGATTTCTATTGCCGAATACATCGAGCTCCCTGTTCGCATGGGACAATGTGCTTCTAATCCTGATTTTAAGGAATTTGGTTTAACTGTTCCTCCGATTGTAGATCTTTCTTCTAAAATTCTTCCAATTGATATAATCGCAAAAACCAACCTACATATTCGCATGCGTATTCTATTTGGAGCCTCCTGGCGAGCGGAAATTGCCACCCATTTACTCATAAATGGAGAAACAACATTCTATAAACTCAGAAAAGAACTTGGCTGTACCAATGAAACGGCCCTTAGAATCGGGAAACAACTCCGCTTAATCAAATCTCTTGGAAAACCAATCTGGTAAATATTTCAAAACCTGGAAGCATTTGGAGTTACCCCGATTTAGTGGACAGTTAAGTTACGCGACTTTTAACGATTCTTCAAATTAGATAGAGCCGGAGTTACCCCTTCTACTTTCCCTGGCTATATCAAACTTTTACTCAGAGAAAACTGTCCAATGTATATCAGGGGCTAGAAGGGTAAATGATGAGAAATATGTGTTATTTAAGCATTGAGAGATTTAAATAACACGAGCACCTGTAGGACAGCAAGGCTTGCAATGAATTTACTTCTTATGCAAGAGGGTTATCCTTTGGTTATAATTTTAAAAAATGATAGAAAAAAGTATTATGATGTTCTTGAAAAAGCTGATGATGGAAAACTTGAATCACTTGTTAAATTTATAGCTCAAGCTGTAGAGAGGTCGATAAATATCTATTTAAGAGCAATTAGTAGTAGCGGTTCAGGCAAAAAACTTTTCTCTCTTTCAGAAATTGCAAAACGAACTGAATATACTGAAAAGTATTTAAACCTACTAGCTCGTTACGGTAAAATTGATGCTCATAAAGAAGGGCGTAACTGGGTTACAAGCCTTGAAGCTATTAAAAACTATAAGGCTAATAGACAAAGAAAAAGAAAACTTAAAAAGAAGAAAAAAGTCTGACTTTTGTCTGACTCAGATGTTAAGGGATTGCAATTTTAAGATTTCCTTCGATCACCACAAGTTCCAACGTACTGAACCGATGAGCCTTGGATACACGACTCAGTAGATTGGAAGTTGAGTATAGGCATTTCAAACGCACATAATCCATCAAAGTTTACATTTTTTTTATCAGAAGCGGGTTTTGGAGCAAAAATGTTGATTATTCGGAACCATTGGTGGTAATTAAAAGCCATCAAGCTCAATGGAAGAAAAAGAAGGTTTCAAGCTGGTTGATGTATAGCGTGGCGCAGCAGATCTTTTTTAATTTTATGCTGTGCTCCGAACCGGACAGCAGTGAGTCGTTTTAATTTTTTATTGGTAATTTTTGGAGGCACCAGGAGTATGACATTAATTCTTGAAACAAAAAACTTGAGAAAAACATACAAACAAGGCGAAGTCGAAGTTGAGGCACTAAAGGACGTTTCTGTCAGAATACAAAAGGGAGAATTTGTATCAATTATGGGGCCCAGCGGGTCAGGAAAAAGCACATTGTTGCATCTTGTTGGTGGTCTTGAATATTCAACAAGCGGGGAAGTAATAGTTGAGGGAAAACCCCTTAGCATGCTTAAAGATAATGATCTTTCAATTTTCAGAAGAAGGCGTCTGGGATTTATTTTTCAGTTTTTTAATCTTCTTCCCACTTTAACAGCTATTGAAAATGTAACCCTACCGCTTCTTCTTGATGGAAAATCATTTAATTCAGTTTCTAAAAAAGCAAAAGATCTGCTTTTTATGATGGGGCTTGAAAAAAGAATTCACCACAGACCCGATCAGCTATCAGGTGGCGAAATGCAAAGGGTTGCAATTGCAAGGGCCCTTGTCACGGATCCGCTTTTAATACTTGCCGATGAACCCACAGGAAATCTGGACACAAAAAGTGGCGAAATAGTTTTAACCAGACTGGAGCAGCTTGCAAAAGAAGAGGGCCAGACAATTGTTATGGTAACACACGACACTAAAGCAGCTTCGTTCGGAACTCGCAAAATTACAATTCAAGATGGTAACATAAAAACAGATGAAGCAGTGCTGCCAAGAAAAATAACTGAACCACAGGTTGATCTAAATAATAACTTTGAAAAAAGTACACATTAATTTTTATGCTAAATTATATATATAATATTTTCAGATTCATATCCTGGCGCTCGCTTTTTATAAAGCCCGCAAGAACAATATTAACAACTTTGGGTGTGGCTTTTGGAATTGCTCTTTTTGTAGCAATAGGACTTATTAATTCATCGGTTCTTAAATCTTTTAGTGAAAGTATTGATGCAGTTGCCGGCAAAGCTGAAATAATGGTTTCGGCCGGAGAAACAGGTTTTAGTGAAAGTTATGTTGATAAAATTGCGGCAATTCAAGGTGTAAAACATATAGTTCCAATTGTAGAAAATAACGGGTACCTGGTGGGTGGCAACAAGGATCCGCTTGTAATTTTAGGTGTGGATTTATTAAAAGAACAGGCGGTTAGAACCTATAAAACCACAGAAGAAGAGGTAATTGATGATCCGCTGGTTTTTTTAAATCAGCCAGATAGTATTATTCTAACCAAGGCTTTTGCAAAAAAGCATAATCTGGATCTTGACGATGAATTAAATCTTGCAACTGCAGATGGTCAGAAAACTTTTACAGTAAGAGGTCTTTTATCACCAGAGGGGCCAGCTAAGGCTTATGGTGGTGCGCTTGCAATAATGGATATTGATGGCGCACGCTTTACTTTTGCAAAACAGGGTAAAGTCGATAGGCTCGACATAGTACCTGCATCAGGTACTGATGTAAGTAAATTAATAAAGACTCTTAAAGAAGCTCTTGGTGGGGGATTTTTTGTGGAGCGCCCAGAGAGCAGATCCGAAAGTATGGAGCGGCTTGTTCATTCCTATCAGTTAATGCTTAATTTTTTTGGAACAATGGCGCTATTTGTCGGATTGTTTTTAATAGCAAACTCTATGGGTATGGCCGTTGCGGAGCGAAAAAAAGAAATAGGATCGTTGCGTTCTATGGGTGCCACGAAAAAAAGTATTTTGTTTTTATTTATATTTGAAGCGCTAGTAATGGGGGCCGTTGGTTCATTTATTGGTGCATGGTTCGGTTTGGGTTTGGCTGAAGTTATGTTGGACCTGGTTACCCGCTCAATGTCCAACCAGTTTTTTACAAATATTGCCATTGAAAAACTTGATTTTGGTCTGATGGATATTATAAGGGCAGTTGTAATTGGATCTGTTGCTGCCGTATTTGCGTCCTTCCTGCCGGCTTTTAAGGCAACAAAAATATCACCCCTTGAGGCCATGAGAAAAACCGCAACAATTGATTCCACTGATAAAAGTTCTCAAAAAATAATTTTTAAGTTTGGCCCATTGCTTGGTATTGGTATTTTGGCATATTTATGGATTTCTTCATATTTTGGTTTTGGAAATTATTCGCCGTTTTTTGGCTATTTCGAACATTTTTGTTCAGTTCTTGGAATAGTGTTTTTAGGACCAGCACTTGTTTCACTTGCAATTGTAACATTTAGCCGTTTAATGCAGAAATTTGGAAGAGGCAGTATTGTTTTCAGGTTGGCCCAGGATAATCTACTGAGAAACCCCATAAGGACAGGGACCAATGTCATGAGCCTGCTTGTTGGCTTAATACTGGTAATTTTGATTGCTTCTGTGCATGTTAGCTTTAAAAGAACCATATCCGCCTGGTTTTCGACAATGCTAAAAGCCGATATTGTTGTTTCATCAAACGGAAATCTTGTTACCTATAAATTGCAGCCGCTTCATGAATCAATTGGCGATGAGCTTAATGAAAAAATTGAAGGACTAAGAAAAAATGAAAATGGTTACGGCGTTTGGGCAATGAGGTTTTTACAAATAAAATATAAAGGAAAAACCATTGCAATCAAGGCCTCAGATAAACCACATAAAGATGATTATGGACAGATTGTTTCAACAGATATTGATTTTAAAGAGGCCGCAGTACTCTTATACGAAAACGCGGAAAAAACAGTTTTGGTTTCAGAAACCTTTGCGCTTCATTTTAGAGAAAAAACAGGCAACACAATACAAGTAGCCACACCAAGTGGTATGATTGATTTTAAAATCGGCGGGATAGTAAAGGATTTCGGTTCAAGCGAAGGGGTTTTATACATGGACAGAAAAGTTTATAAAGAACTTTGGCGCGATCCTCTTGTTAGTGTTTTTTCACTTAAGGTGCTTCCAAAATATGATCCAAGACTTATACAAGAGGAAATAAATAGTAAATTTGGTGGATCAAAAAATATGATTGCGGTTCTTAATAGTGAACTCAGAGTGCTGTTGACCAAAACAGTTGATAGAAGTTTTACATTCACAATAGCAGTTGAGCTTGCGGCCCTTTTGGTTGCACTTCTTGGTTTACTTAACACACTTTTAGTTACAATAATGGAGCGAACACGTGAACTTGGTGTTTTAAGGGCCGTTGGTATGTCCCGGTTGCAGCTTAAAAGAATGATAAGACTTGAAGCTATTATACAAGGTGGCCTCGGGGCGCTTGTGGCTGTTTGCTTTGGAACTTGGGTTGGATATCTTTGGGTTACCTATTCGCTTTCTATTGTTCTTGGTTGGGTCATTGATTTTTATTTCCCATGGAAATCTATTGGCATTACTTTTATTGCGGGAGTTTTAGTGGCGGTTATTGCTGGCATATATCCGGCAAGAAAAGCTTCAAAAAAAGCAATTGCGGAGGCACTTGAATATGAATAAAACAATAATTTTTATTTTAGCGTTATTTTTATCTTTTTCTGCAAGGGCCGATGGTTTGACTGCAAAACAAATTATGGAAAAAAATGAAGAGATAAGACGGCTTGATGATGTTAAGGCTGAGGCCGTAATTTCAACAGAAACCGTTAATAAACAAAAAGTGCGCAAACAGGTTAAAAAATTTACGTTCTGGAAAAAAATCAGGGACGATAAGGTGCACTACAATTCACTTACACGGTTTCATTTTCCGGCTTCAATTAGAAACGAAGGGATACTTTTTTGGGAACACAATGTAGATAAGACTGATATTTTTTTATACCTACCAATGTATAAAAAAATACGCAGGGTTGAAGGTTCACAACAAAAGGGAAGTTTTATGGGTTCGGCATTTAGTTATTCAGATATTACCACCCCTCATGTTGAGGATTACATATATAAAATGCGCAATCAGGAAGTTACGTGTGGACACAATGAAAAGGAAAAATGCTGGGTAATTGAACAAATTCCAATTAATGATAACGTGAAGGAGCGCACAGGTTACAGCCTTATGGTTAATTGGGTCTCAAAAACCCATAATATGGTTGTGAAAGGTGAGTTTTTTGATTTGGAAGGAAAGTTGCAAAAAAATCTTGATTCAAGGCAAATAAAAGAAGTTGACACTCAAAAACACAAATGGATGTCACATTGGATAAAAATGGAGGATGTTTCTAAAAACAAAACCACTGAACTTGAGTTTTCATCTGTCCTGGCAAATAAAGGTATAGATGAATCAATTTTTACAAAAGAAAATCTACAACGGGAAAAATAACAGCCTTCTTTTGAGGAAAATACAGGAGTTTTATAATGAAATTTAAACTTTTTTTATTAAGTCTAATTTTTGTTTTTTTGTTTTTTGGCAGGAGTTTTTCAAAAGCCGAAGATGCACCTGGTGGGCCAGAAATTGCGGGTCGAATATTTTCTGATATTTATGTTCCAACCACAAAACCTTTTAATAATAGCCTGAGGCAAGCAAGTACATCGTTTTGGTTAGAAACTCACCCCTCGTTTGAAGAAGCGGCAGTTGCACACCTTGTGCTATTTGGAAACCTGATTCAAACAGATACAAACGTGGTTTCTGGCAGAAACACTTCAGAGCTTGATATTGGAATTAGAGAGGCCTATGTAAGTTATTTAAATGGTGCGCTTGAACTTAAAGCTGGGCACCATTTAATTTCACTTGGAAAAGCTGATGTTATAGTTCCAACTGATTTATTTTCCGCAAAAGATTATTCTTTATTTAACCCCGACAGTGAAGTTAACAGGCTTGCATCCACAAGTTTGTGGTTAGGGTTATCACCATTTTCAGGTACTTTGCCACTTACGTTCAGATTATACTGGACACCTGTATTTCCGCGTACAAAAGTAATTTATCCAAATAATGTATTTGCAGGTTTTAGTGCCGTTAATATTAATAATGAAAATTTGCCGGTCTGGTCGCTTTCAAATTCAGAAACAGCATTCCAGGTTTTGTATACAGGTGTTGGTTGGGATATGTCGGTATTGGCGTTTCGAGGTTGGAACCATTTTCCGGAACTTATTGAATCTTCAAGGTCAGGGCCAGTACTTTCACCAATTGTTTCACTCATTCCTTCTTTTAATCGAATCCGCGCATTAGGAGGCGATTTTTCACTTTCAACAGACGACTTTGTTTTTAGATTCGAAACTGCATTTCAGTGGACGGATAACAATAACGGCAAAAACCCCATAATTAAGGCTTCCCACCTTGATATTACAACTGGGGTGGAGCGCCCATTTTTTAATGATTTCAGGTTTCAGTTACAATTTGTTGGAAGATATTTTCCAAAATTTACAAAACCACTTGATGCTTACGAAAACTTAGATGCGGTAAACCGGACAATTAACAGAAATATTGCAAAAGCCAATTCATTATTGTCAAATGCCACAGTTAAAGCGCGTATTGGTGGAACGTTAAGGTTAAGTTATGACAAAGATGATTTTGAAGCGGAATTATTTACTCTTGCCTATAAAGATGGTGACTATCTTTTGCGACCCAAAGTTGGCTATGAATTAACTCAAAACCTTAAGCTCACAATTGGTGCTGATTATTATCATGGTGCTCATGATGAACCACTTGGCGTTTTAGACGAAAACAATGCTGTATTTTTTGAGGGAAAATACATTTTCTAAAAAGTCTAGTGTTAGTATTTGCCGTATAAATTATTTTTTTATTTCATCAAGGCCGCAAGGCTAACGTTTGCAAGTGTGCATTGTTGTGTACCCGCCGTGGAGTTTAAGAATGCTCTAAAATAAAATGTTCCACTTTCTGCTGCAGAATGAAACGAACTAATGCCGTTATTGATTGTTGAAGCGCTAGATGTCTGATTTGCATCCGTTGCAGATGTTGCAGTCACCCACGCGGTTCCATTGTAATAGTACCAGGACTGTTTATCACTTGATAACTGAAATGTGGTAGTACCTTGGTTGCCGGCTCCTGCTACGGCTGCAAAAGTTTTAACTTCACCAAATGTTACACCATTTTTATTTTGTACATAAGATAAAACAGGGTAGTGGTTGGGTCCGGGCATAACGGTAACAAGTTCAGGGTAAGTTGCGGCAACTGCTTCATCATCACTTTCCAATACCACTTTATACTGAAAATATTGGTTGTCAGAAACGGTAAGTCCTGCATCTGAAAAATCAGAATATGTTACAGTTGGTGTTCCAGTTTGAACTGCGCCATCAGGGTACCCTGAGGCATCAATTGAGGCGTTGTTGTGAAGTTCTGTAAAATAAGTTAATGAGGTCCCATCAGGTCCCATCCACGATTCACCACTACAGGCAGAATCATCGCAGGCGCGAACCTGAAAATTTACCCTGTTTGCTCCGCGCCTAAAGAGTTGCGCAACTTCATCTGCATGTAATGAGCGCGTCCAAATTGCAATTTCATCAATGTTGCCATCCATTGGGTTTGAATTTGTTGGATGCTCTCCAATATAAAAACTTGCAGCCGAAGATGCCAGAGTTAAAGCCGGAATTGGAGTGTTAACGTAATTTAAAACTTTTTCTGCTCCATTTAAGTAAAACTTTAGTTTTGCGGCATCATCAACGCCAGCGCCATCAAACACCATAACGATGTGTTCCCATTTTCCGACTTTCACAGAGTCATCTGTTGTTGAACCATAGCTGTTTGCTCCATCGCCCATCAAAACGTAGTAATCATTACTTGCAACTGTAATTCCGAAACTGTTATTGGCATCAAATGCTTTTGTAAAAACCCTGTCCCAATCGGTAATTGAATCAAACTTCACCCAGGCCGATATTGTAAGGTTTGCAATGCCCTCAAGTTCATCCGTGGCACCACAATTTAGGTAATCGCCCGTTCCATCAAATGTGGCGGATCTGTAAAATCTTCCATCCGAGGATGTTGTGGCATCTCCTACTCTAACACAGTTATTCCCGCCGCCTGAGCTATCTGCAACTTCGCCAGCGGTTCCATCATAAGATGCTTCATCAAAGTGCCAGAGCGCAAGAATGCTATCCATTAAATTGTCGTCCGTTGTGGCGCCAGTGGATCCGACAAGTGATGGATAATTTGTCGATGATTCGCTACCGCTCTCTCCTGGTAATTCTTTTCCAAAAGGAAGTGTTGATGTCCAAGCTAAACTTTCCCACGCTACTTCACCGCGTGGATTAAAAATGCGTGACGTGAATTCGCCTCGGTATTTTGGAGATTGCCTATCATAAATTTTTTTAATTTGTGCGGACGAAAGTGCAGTTTTCCAAATTGCTGCGTCATCTATTGAACCAGTTAAGTTATAAGTAGTTGTATTGTGTTCTGCACCAAAACTTACATTAAGAGCGGTTGATGGTTCAAAGTCCCCCGTGCCTCCACTAACGTGCCCATCGCTTGTTGTTTTATCTACACCGTTTACGTAAATATGTATTTCGGCCCCATCGTAAGTTGCAGCAATATAATACCAGCCCGTTTGTGTGATTGAATAGTTGGCTCTGGCGCTCCTGTAAACGTCTGTAGCAGTTTTAACAACAAACATTACACCTTCCGTTCCGTTTAAGCCCGCTCTGTCATCAAGAAAAAACATAAAACCCTTAAAACCGCCTATGTTTGCCTGAGATGTATCCATGATAACATCCAGAGCACCATTCCAACTTGACGGATCTGTATAGACCCAAGCAGAAACAGTTACGCTTGTTGCAGATTGATCTCGAAGTGGATTTGCTGATGTTTTAACTTTATCTAAGGTGCCATCAAAGCTGCCTGCATGTGTTCCAATTTTACTTGTTGCTGTAAAAGTGGCACCATCTTCAGCTGTTCCGTCATAATTTACTTCACTAATATCCCTTGAATCAGTCCAGTCGTTATCCATTTTCCAGTAACCCACTAAATTATCCCATTCTGGCGTCCAATCGGAACTTAAAGCGGTGTCGTTTTCGGTTCCGTCCAGGGTTAAAATGCCAGATGCGTATTGGGTATTTGAATGTGTTCCCGCTCCAAAACCACCTGAAGTGCTGTCGTCGCTATCAAGCTGGTCTATGTAAGACAAACCCACCATGCCGGATGAAAATAAAATTTCAGAGTGGCTACTTGTATAAAGAGCAGAATCAGTAAAAAACCAGGAAGCAGAAAAGGGTAGCGGAATTTTAAGCGCATTCATCTTTTCATCAACTGCAGAATTCGAACAGGCGCAGGTTAGTAGAATAAAACTAATAAATAAAATTGAGTAGGTGTGCGCAGCCATGCCCAATAATTTTTTCTCAAAACCACTGCTTATATCTAAAATATGTCTCAACACACGTACACCATTCATAGATACTGGAATTGTCCCATATTATGCGTTGCGTGAAAACATAATAATAATCTTTAAGCCCCAGATAACGCGCTGATAATATTAGTTAAAATTTTAAAGAACCGCAATTGTTAAGACCGAGGAAATAAAATGGTTTTTTTTCAAATTTTACCTGGGCCCTTCCCCATTAATATTGCCCAAGGGTACACACAGTGATAGACAAAAAATTGTTGTAAATTTTTGGATAATTAATGGGGCAAAATTTATGAAAGATTTAAATTCTCTAGGGTTAAAAGTCGAAAAAGGCGAGCTTTTCATACTTGATCAGCAAAAACTTCCAAAAGAGGAAACTTGGCTCAAATGCAACCATCCGGAAGATATGATTGCATTTTTCAGGGCACTTAAAGTTAGGGGTGCGCCACTTATTGGTGTCGCTGCGGCCCTTTCGCTTGCAAGATTTGCCCAAACGGGGGTTTCAGTTAAGGAATTAATAGAAGCTTCAAAGGCGCTTAGAAACGCGCGCCCAACGGCTGTAAATTTAATGATATGTCTTGATAGATTAAACCCGCTTCTTGAAGGAGCGAAATTTAATTTGGAAAAATTTGTACATGCTGCCGAAGAAATTTTTTATGAAGATGTCACTCTTTGCGATAACATGGCCAACTTTGGGGCAGCTTTAGTCAAAGACGGCGATAACTTACTCACGCACTGTAATGCTGGTGGGCTTGCAACAGTTGGAATCGGAACTGCAATTGGTGTTATTATTAGGGCGCATGAACAGGGCAAAAAAATTCATGTTTGGGTGGATGAAACGCGCCCACTCCTTCAAGGAGGCCGAATCACAGCGTGGGAGCTTGGAAAATTTGGCGTTCCTTACACATTGATTTGCGACAATATGGCCGCTTCAATTATGGCACAAGGAAAGGTGCAGAGAATTTTTGTTGGGTCCGATAGGGTGGCCCTAAATGGGGATTTTGCAAATAAAATTGGAACATATAATGTTGCAGTGATTGCAAATTATCATAAAGTTCCATTTCATCCTGTTGCCCCTTATACAACAATTTGTCCGGAGAGCAAAACTGGTAAGGATATTCCAATTGAACAAAGAGCGCCACATGAGGTTTGTGGTGCGGCTGGAAGTTTTGGCGATGTAAGATGGGCACCCACAAACGCCAAAGTCACAAACCCGGCGTTTGATGTAACTCCAGTTGAACTTGTTGAAAGTTTTGTTTGTGATCAAGGCGTTTTTAGTCGCGAAGAATTAAAATCGGGCGTGTTAAGTAGAGTTATTAAAAAATTTTAAGGGAGAAACTTCATGTGGGCTGTAATTGGTGGATCTGGATTTGAAAAATTTGATGCAATGAAGCCACTTGGTGAGCTTGATACAAGTACACCATTTGGTAACGCCTCTTCAGGCATGAAACGCGCCGAAATTAATGGGGTGAAATTTATTTTTATTTCACGCCACGGCAAGGATCATGAACTTTTACCAACTGAGGTAAATTACAGAGCAAATATTTTTGCACTTAAAAAATATGGTGCCACAAAAATCCTGGCATTTTCCGCAGTAGGTTCCCTCCAAAAAGATTTGCCTCCCGGGGATCTTGTAGTTCCAAATCAGTATATTGATAGAACCAAAACGCGGCAAAATTCGTATCTTGGTAACGGCATTGTGGGGCATGTTTCGCTTGCAAAACCCGTTAGTACACAACTTGTGAATCTTGTAAATGAACTTGCGCCAAATTTATCACATAAGGTTCATTTTAACAAAACACTAGTTTGTATAGAGGGGCCGTATTTTTCAACCCAGGCCGAATCAAATTCATATCGAGCAATGGGCGCCAACATAATTGGTATGACAAGTTTTCCGGAATACGCCCTTGCGCGCGAAGCCGGAATTTCCTATTTGCCGTGCTGTTTCGTTACCGATTATGACTGTTGGGACGATGCAATTCCGCACGTAACCTTGCCAGAAATTATTGCCTGTATGAAAGCCAATAATAGAAAAGCATTTGTGCTTGCAGAAAAACTTTTACCAAACGATTTAAATGGAAACATTTCGGATCAGGGACTTAAAACCGCACTTTTAACACCATGGGACAGTATACCGGCCGAAAAAAAGGCATGGCTTGAAGTATTAATTAAATAAGAAGGAGACCTGATATGAGTAATAATGAACTAAAAGAATACATCCGCGAAGTACCTGATTTTCCTAAACCAGGGATTCTTTTTTACGATATTACAACGTTGCTTTCGAATCCCGTGGGTTTTAAAAAATCAATTGATATACTTGTGGATCGTTACAAAAATAAAGGTGTTGATAAAATTGTGGGAATTGATGCCCGTGGTTTTATTTTTGGAGCGGCTCTGGCTTATAAGCTTGGAATTGGTTTTGTACCAATCAGAAAAAAAGGCAAGCTTCCCTGGAAAACAGTAAGTGCAAGTTATGAACTCGAATATGGGAGCGATACAATCGAAATGCATGAAGACGCACTTTTACCAAATGAGAAAGTTGTAATTATTGATGATTTACTTGCAACAGGAGGCACTATGTCTGCAGCCGTGGAGCTTGTAAAAAAACAAAAAGCAAATATCGTTGAGTGTGCATTTGCAATTGAACTTGATTTTCTTAATGGAAAAAAACGTTTAGGTGACGTGCCTGTTTTTTCGCTTCTAAATTATAATTTCTGAGTTGTGGTTTTATAAAAACAGATCCTTAAGTTCGGTGCTGAATTTAAGCTCTATTCTTGTTTCAGGATTTGCCTGGTTATAATAATCAACTGCGTTTTGAATGCGTTTTTCGTTTGAGTGCAAAAGTGAGAACCCGTAAATTAAGCTGCCACCTGTAATTGCTATTCCCCCAATAAGTCCAATTTTACTTAATTTATTTTTAATGGGTTCGTCAAGCAGGGGCGCTACAATCAGGGATGTTAATAACATAACAACCCCTACTGAACCTACGTAAGAAAGATTTTTTAGTGTTTTTTTGTTTTTTTGATACTCAATAAGCTCAAGCTTTGCTTTTGGATTCTGGCTTACAAAAGTCAGGAGGTGCGCCGCATCGCGATATGCAAAAGAGTCACAGGCATAAGATTTTTTGTTATGCACAAACTCCCTTTTGCAGCCAAAATAAACCTCAGCCTCCTTGTGACTGTATGAGGGCGGTGTGCTTGGCGTTTTTGGAATAGGTGACAGAGCGTCTTTTGCTGATGTGGCGACCCGTGTCTTTCTTTTGTTTGACTCGATTTTTTCTGATGCTTCATTAACTTCAGAATTAGAAATTGTTTCTTTGCCCTCCGCCTTGCAAGGTATGGAGCTTAAAAAAAGTACTTTAATCAAAAAAACAGATAATAATTGAAACCTGAATTTGTAGTGCATTTATTTTCTGTATAGATAGTATTATCCGATTTGGCAATTGAAGAAGACAATTGAAGTTCATGAATGCCCATTTTTTGCTCGAAGTGATAAAATCGAATCAAAAGGGTTACATCTGGGGTATAACAAGGGTATGACGGGTCACAAGTTTAATAATAAAACAGAGCTTTGGCAAAGTCTTCTAAGTTATGGGCTTGGTACTTATGCGGTTTTGACTCTTTTTTCAATGGCCACAATGAGTATAGGAATTATTTTTGTCATTGTGCCGCTTTTTGGGCTTTTGTGGAACGAACACAAAACTAAAGGTGTAGATTGGACCCCTCTAAAATCAAACTACGCCTATATTCTTACATCGTTTTTTTTAGTTGCAGCCTGTGCATTAAGTTTAATTTTAGCCAGTTTTTTTCCATTATCCTATGCTGGTCGGAGCGTTGAGATTCACTTTTTTAAGGCTTTTGCAAAGGCCTGGTACTTTTTATGGCCAATAATTATTCTACTTGCGCTTTCAAGATTGAGTTTTGACCACAGAAAAAAAGTTTTAGCCGTTTGGATCCTGTTTTTTATTTTTATTTCCTGCTTTGGTTTATTTCAATATTTTTATGGATGGCCACGACCGCAACGAATTCCCGGGAACGAAGAACGCTTTCATGTAACAATATTTTTTGGTCACCACCTTTCTGTTGCAAGTATTTGGATATTTCCTCTTTTTGTTGGCCTTGATTTTATTCATAAAAAAGCGAAGATTTTATTTTTACCTAAATGGTTTTTACTAATAGGGGCTATATTGGGCACAGTTGTTTTATTTATGACTTATTCAAGAACTTTGTGGGTAGCGCTGCCAATAGGCTTAATAGCGTGGGTCTTATTAAATTTAAAAACTTGGAAAAACAGAATTCTAATTTTAATTTCTTTATTTGTTATTTCCGCGGGCCTTCTTCAATTTGATTTTATTAAAAACCGTTTGTCTGATGGCCTTGGAACCGGAACCCGTATTTTTCTTTGGGAGGCAAATCTAGAGTTTTTTAAAAACCGCCCAATTATAGGCGTTGGTTGGCGCCAAAACCAGGAACTTTCGGGTTATTACCTAATGCAAAAAGAATATGCACCACTAATATTCAGTGGACATGCTCATAATAATTTCATGGAAATCTTAGGCTCCTTGGGAGCGCTTGGCACAGTTGCCTGGTTTGCCTGGTGGATCTTAGTTTTAGCTTTAACCTGGCAGTTTTTGCAAAACAAAAAAGCTTTGTTTTTTGCAAAAGGACTTTTTGCCGCCTGGGTTGTGTTTCATCTGAATGGATTAACACAGGTGAATTTCTGGGAAGGTAAGGTTTTGCACCAGGTTATGTGGATGGTTGGCTGGGTTTTATTTTGGAATTATAAATTTAAGGAGGAGCAAGTTGGATGAATATAAGAAATGAAAAAAGTCCGCTAGTTGTAATAGATGCAAGAATGGTTGCTCCTAAATTACATGGTATGGCCCGTTATGTAATGTTGGCAGCACGGGGGCTTTGTGAGCTTAAAAAAGCATCTGGATTACCTTATGAGATTATTTTTTTACTTGATAAACAGTTTGCCCAAGCTGTTTCTAAATGGTTTTCAGATTTTGAAGTTATACCGTGTAGGGCACCATTTTTAAATGCCGGTGAGATTCTTGAAATACCAGCCGTTTTAAAAAAATTAAATGCAACACTTTATCATAGCCCAAGCTTTTCTAGTCTTCTTTGGTCCCCGTGTCCGTGGGTTGTTACAATACACGATTTAAATCATTTGCATTATGGTGGTACGTTTAAAAAATTATATTATCACGGAATGTTAAAACCATTTGCCCGCAAGGCAAAACAGATCATGACAGTTTCTGAGTTTTCAAAAAAAGAAATAGCAGACTGGCTTGGCGCTTCCGCACCCAGTATTCAAATTGTTTCAAATGCAATAGAGGAAAGTGTTCATATCCCGGAGGGGAGAATAAAAGAGTTATTAAGTTTGCAAGGCTTAAAGCCTGGAGAATACTTTTTTTGTCTTTCAAATTCCAAACCGCATAAGAACTCTAGAATTTTGCTTGAGGCATTTCAGGCTTTTCAGTGGAAAATTGAGGAAGATAAAAAACAAAGCCGCTGGCCTCTTGTATTAAGCTTTAACCCACAGAGTATTGATTTTCTTACCGACGAGGTTAGAAAGAAGCTTATAGTCATAGATCTTCTTGATGGTGAAATGTTAAGTGCCGTAATTAAGGGGGCAGGTGCTCTATTTTCGCCATCACTTTATGAGGGCTTTGGTTTGCCACCTGTTGAAGCTGCCACCCAGGGTGTACCCATAGTGGTGTCTGATATTCCA
>CAZQUK010000025.1:0-16913 GCA_964596435.1 uncultured Oligoflexia bacterium | reverse complement strand
CCCATAGGGAAGGGCTACAGGATCTTAAAAATACTGAAGTATTTTGGGCCGATCCTCGTATTGCACAAAACTGGGAAGAGGCGTTTTTTTGTGCAGCATATGGGAAACTTACCCCGCCATCTGAGGCTAGTTCTAAAAAAATACTTGAGCGTTATTCTGTAAAAGCCTTAGCTTACCGACTAGACCAGTTATACAAAGACGTGATAGGTCTCTACTAGGGTTGAGTATGACAAAAGACACAAAAAAACATTTAATTATTACAGGTGGCGCAGGGTTTATTGGTTCTCATCTTTGTGATGCGTTTCTTGCCCGTGGTTATAAAGTATCAGCGGTTGATAACTTTATTACGGGCAACAAAGATAACTTAATAGAAGCATCAAAAAATCCTGATTTTTATTTTCTTGAGTGGGATGTGATAGAAAAACTTCCAGAAGAAAAACTTCCATTTATTAAAACAAATGGAGTTCATGGTGTGCTGCATTTGGCGTGTCCGGCAAGTCCTATTGATTTTGATCTGATACCCTTTGATATTTTAAAAGTGGATTCTTTGGGGACTATTCATACTGTTGATTTGGCAAGACGTTATAATGCCAGGTATCTTGTTACTTCAACATCTGAAATTTACGGGGACCCTGAGGTTCATCCACAAAAAGAAACTTATTTTGGCAACGTAAGTTCAATTGGACCAAGGGCCTGTTACGACGAAACCAAACGCTTTGCTGAAGCCTATGTAAGCTCTTCGGTGCGAGGGGTAAAAGCAGGTCGCAATGCTTGCAAGCCACTTAATGGTGCAATATGCAGAATTTTTAATACCTATGGCCCAAGAATGCGGCCAAATGACGGGCGTGTGGTTCCTGAATTTTTTATGCAGGCACTTCAAGGCCGGCCACTTATGCTCCACGGTGAAGGTAGGCAAACAAGAAGTTTCTGTTATGTCTCTGACCTTGTAAGTGGAATAATAAAACTTTTTGAAAGTAATGAATTTGGTCCTTTTAATCTTGGAAACCCGGTTGAAAAAACCATACGTGAATTTGCTGAAATAATTTTGTCTTTGGTAAAAACAGGCTCAAAGCTTGAGTTTGCACCAGCGCGCCCCGAGGACCCTCGAAAACGTTGTCCCGATATTACAAAAGCCAAGACTGTTTTAGGGTGGGCGCCTAAAGTTGATCTTCAAGAGGGGCTCAAAAAAACACTCGATTTTTTTAAGGATTTTGTAAAATGAAAAAAGCAGCGCGCGGAGCCGTAAAAAGCAAGACCCCACTAAATATAGTATTGGCGCACGATTGGTTAACGGGGATGCGTGGTGGTGAAATAGTGCTTGATGCAATTGCCGAAATTTTTCCACACTCAACAATTTATACACTTTTATACGTTCCGGGTTCTGTTTCTCCAATTTTAAGGACAATAAAACGTAAAGTAAGTTTACTTCAAAAAATACCCTCAATCGAAAAACGCTACAGAAATTTTCTTCCACTCATGCCCTATCTTATGGGTAGTTTTAAGCTTGAAAACAATATTGATCTTATTATTTCTTCATCACATTGTGTTGCAAAAGGCATACAGAAACCTAGAGGTTGTTTTCATATTAGTTATGTACATGCTCCCATGAGGTACATGTGGGACAGGTTTGATGATTATTTTGGTAAAGACAGGGCATCCGCGCATGTAAGGCTTGCGGCAAAATTTCTTCGGAAATATTTTAAGGACTGGGATAAAAGAGTCAGCCAGGAAGACAGGGTTGACGCCTTAATTGCAAATAGCGAGTTTATTTCAAAACAAATTTATGATTCTTATGGGAGAGTTTCAAAAGTCGTTTACCCATTTGCTGATACAGATAGGTTTGATTTGCCAAGAAAACCGGGTAGAAATTATCTGGTAATGGGTGCTATGGCGCCATATAAAAGGGTGGATATTGCGATTGAGGCTTTTAACAAGTTAGGGTTGCCACTAATGGTTGTGGGGCACGGACAGGAATATAACAGGTTAAAAAAACTTGCGGGTCCTACTGTTGATTTAATGGGAAGTCTTTCAGATAAAATTGTTAATGATTTATTTTCAAAGTGTCGCGCCTTTATTTTTCCTGGTAAAGAGGATTTTGGTATTGCTCCTGTTGAGGCTATGTGTGCAGGAGTTCCTGTTATAGCATATGGTGCAGGTGGTGCCATTGAAACTGTTTCTGAAAATACCGGTATATTTTTTCAGGAGCAAAGTGCCGCTTCACTTATGGAAGCGGTGATGAAGTTCGAGCGTGGAGATGTTGTAATAAAAGAAGAGGATTGCAGACGGCGCGGACAGGAATTTTCCCGGGAAAGATTTCAAACTGAATTTCTTAAAGTTTTAATTAACGACTGGTGCGAGTCGGGTAGGGACCTTGAGAAGCTAAAAAGTACCGTAAAGCAAGGCTGGGCCAAAATTCCAGAAGAATTATGGGAACAAACCGATGATGCCTTTAGTAAAAAAAATACAGAAATTGGTGCTACTCAAGCCCAAACGTTTCATTGACGAGTGGCCTCAGAAAATAAGCTTGTGCTTTTGTTGAAAAGCGGCATAATTTAGCTATTAAAGTTATTTTTTTTTTATGGGGGGATCTATATATGACAAAAAAACGGTATTTAATTGGGGCATTTGTTCTTATTACAGGTTTTGGCTTTTACCTTACTAGCTGTGGTGAAAAAGAAGGTTCTGCAGTTGTAAGTTGCAAGATGGCAACCGAATGGAAGACCGTCCAGGATTTTCAATATGAAAAAAATGGTGAAAACGAATCAAAAGCTTATTCACTAGACATTGATGAAAAAGGAAATATATATGTTGTGGGAATTGGTGCCGCCAACAGTAGCGGACTAGGTTCAGACAAAATAATAATTATTCAAAAAAGTACAGATGGCGGCGCCTCCTGGGAAACAGTCGATAAATATCAACACACAGCAGATCAGCCAACTGGCGGTGCCATAGGATATGCAAACGTACATAACGCCTCATTTTTGGTTCATTCAGATGGGAGCCTGTATGCAACATTTGCGGCTTATTTTGGTGCTCCGGGTGAAGGTGGAACCTATGCAGTTTGGATTGTCAGAAAGAGCACTGATGGCGGCGCCACCTGGAAAAATGTTGATGGCTTTTACAGTACAGGCGCCTGGCTGAGTTCCTTTCCCCTGGGTATCACCGAATGTCCAAATGGAGATATATACGTAAGCGGGTCAAATTCAACCACGACGAGTTTAAAACAACTCATAAGAAAAAGCACCGATTATGGCAACACTTGGAGTAATACAAGCAGTAATTTTCAGCCAGCAACAAACATGATGGTTGTGGGTTATAGTATAACTTGTGACTCATTTGGTAATGTTTATACGTCTGGCGCGTATAATGATGCCAGTGGTGTTGGAAGATGGTTTGTTAGAAAAAGTAAAAATAATGAGAGTTTCGTGGTTGTTGATAAATACCGTAAAACAACCTCTTACGGATCCCAGGCACTTGGGGTTTTCGTAAATAATAAAGAAGATATTTTTGCCTTTGGTGCTTCGGATGACAGCGATGGTAGTGCTAACGATACAAATGCGGCCTACTGGACAATAAGAAGAAGCAAGGATTTGGGCGTTAATTGGGATCTTGTTGATGAATACCGCCTAGAGGGTGAAAAGGATGCTTATGCATATAATATGACAGAAGGCAAGGATGGTACTCTTTATGCGGGAGGTTTTGCTGAGGATGAAAACGGCATAAGAAAGTGGCTTGTCAGAAAAAGTTCTGACGGAGGATCCCACTGGGGTAATTCTGACATATACACCTATTCAAAAGATAAGATTTCAAGCGCATTTGATATTAAGTCGGATAATCTCGGGAACCTTTATGCTGTCGGGTATGTTGTTAATGAGTCCGATCAAACCCGCTGGGTTGTGCGTAAACTTGCTTGTGAATAATAATATGTTCATGTAATTTATAAAAAGCCTTTATTTTGTGACAGGCTCTTCTTTTATTGCACGGGCGCCTGTTGGCTTAGGGCACGTACCTGTCATCACATCAGGATAAGACTGTTTTTCTACATATTTTGAGGCTTTTGTTGTTTCAGGTGCCGAGGGAGAAATAAGCTTTATTTCCTCCCCTCTTTCGGCGCTCATGGAACGAAGAATTGCATTAATATAAATTGGTTTAAGTACAAGAGGCGCATCTAGTTCTTTCATGATGGTTTTATCGTAATATGGCTTCCAGGTTGGAAGAACCCTGTTGCAATCTCCACCTCTATAAAGAGCTGCATCATCTACCGGAAAAATTCCCGGGGTTGTACCAAGATTTGGAAGTGTTGTAATAAGTGTGGTGCCATTTATCTCGGCAAACCAGGGGATCTGGTTGCTGTGTTTTGTTCTTGCTTCAGCATCCGAAGAATAAGCGGTCAAAGGCGCGATGTATACAATGTTCTCTCTGGCTGATGAAAGTGAATAAAATGGACAGTAAACGGCGGCTTCTGTTGCATCATATTCATATTCATCACCTAAATTATATGAATGTAGTAATTCATGAAGGAGCGTAGAAAATCCATACGCTCCGCCCATTATCCCAACCGTGGGGACATCCCCACCGCTTCCACCCAGCGTGGTGCTAGAAACAATAACTGTCTTGTGATAGCCAGAAGGCAGAAAAAAATTGTTACAGTTTGTAAGTCTTGCTATTTCAATACTGCTCCAACACCCAAGCTTGACTAGGTCCATTTCTTTTACTGTTATTTCAAATTGCGCCCCCAGGCAATTAAAAGGTTCAATAGTCCTAAGCTGTGTTACATATTTATTAGCTTCAGAGCACGCACCAGGATCACACACTATGAGCATTTTATAAGGATTAAGGCCTGCGCTGCCGTATGCATTTGTTGCAAGAAGAGTGATAATGAAAAAAAGTATGTTTTTTTTCATAGTGTGCCTTTTGCACTAAATTTACCTTTAAGTTGTTTCAGGAAGAGTTTTGCGGGGCTTCTAGTCCAAGTTGGAATATGCGCGGTAAATACTGATTTTGGTTCTTTAACGACGCCCCCTTTTGTCCGGCCCTTCTCAATATAATCGTAATATGATAGAAAGTTTATAAACAATTTACGTTTAAAGACATTGGGTTTTACTGTTGTTTTAACTTCAAGGATAACATTTTCTTTTCCACTTTCATAAAGTGAGCCGCATATTTCGACAGTGTCCTTTGATTTTCCAAGCATAATGATGCTTTTGGTGGTCATGTTGAGTTCAAATGTTGTGAGAAAATATTTATCACACTTCTTCTTGGCTTCTGGTTTGGCAAAACCGTTTAAGCTTAGGGTCAATAATAATATGGATAGAAATAATAGCCGCATACCAACATTATTATTTCTTATATTCTTTAATAAATCAAACCCAATGAAATTAAAGAACTATTTCTGAGAGAAATCAGTGGAGTGTGTGCAAAATGTCCGATTTCCAAGACTTTACAAGTTAACATTTTTCAATAATTTTTTTTATCACTTCGATTTGCTTTTTGTTTAACCAAAGTTTTAGTTTTTCGAAGTTAAGAGCAACAGCGCCTTCTTTTTTGATTACGAACTTTATGTCGTCTTGATCCAATTCTGTTGCTCTTCTCATTTTTAAGGCGCAAAAAAGTGTTAAAGAAGGCCTAAAAAAACGTCCGCTTGGCCCCTCAGAAAGTAGGACTATTTCTTTTTCCCATCCTTTTAGTTCATGCACAAAAAACTCAACAGACAAATTTATAAACTCAGGTCCCATCCCCCAGCTTTTTAGAGCGTATTTGTATAGCTCGTCTTGAACAATTTCCTTGCTTTTGTTTTTATGTCGAATATGAACTAAATCTATATCTTCCGTGGCGCGTCCACCGTTGTAATGTATTTGAACAAGCGCACCCCCGACTAAAAGCCAATCACCGCCAATTTTATGACATATTTCATGCATAATCTTTTCAATTTTTGTTTTTTCCATCTGAGCGGTTTATCCTTAAGGTGATGGTACCAAAATGCGTTGAAAATGCCATTGCATTATTAGGCTCTAAATCAGAAAACACCTTAGATCGTG
Source organism: uncultured Oligoflexia bacterium (assembly GCA_964596435.1). Taxonomy (GTDB): domain Bacteria; phylum Bdellovibrionota; class UBA1018; order UBA1018; family CAZQUK01; genus CAZQUK01. Next base: position 10,875 of record CAZQUK010000025.1, on the reverse strand, counting down.
AAACAGTCGTGGCTTATAGTTTTGTAGTAGCGCTTGCCCATTATTTTCCAAAATTAACGACTGAGGCTGTAAAAAATGCACTGATAAAATTTAAATGGGTTAAAGACAAAGAACCCTCAAGATTAATCAAACAGCGTCGTATTGCGCTAACTTATATTCTTCGTGAAGTGGAAGCATCAAGTTGAATGCACCCTAGTAATCAGGCACCCATGCATCTAGGTATCTAGGTTACCTAAGCACCCACACACCTAGGTATCTAGGCACCTAAGGGCTTGTCCATAAATAACCTAGACATTCAGTGCGGTTTTATCGTGTAATTCCATTCACCATGAAATTCATGGCGATGTATTTTTAATTGTTTTATTTCTTCTGCCGACACCTTGATGCCTTTTTTATATTTATTTTTATCTAGCCGAACTTTCACCGTAAGACCTGTTTTTGTTGTAGTAGCTGCGATGAGATTCACGACAGTTTGATAATCAACCAACGGCTGACCACGCCAATTCATGCTGATGTAGGAGAAAAGTCTGTGTTCAATTTTTTTCCACTTGCTGGTTCCAGGTGGAAAGTGGCAAACAGTGACCATGACTTTATATTGGTCACAAAATTTTTGCAGTTCTCGTTTCCACAAATGAGACCTATAACCATTGCTTCCACCTGCATCGGCACATATTAATATCCTTTTTATTTTTGGATACTTCTTCTTTCCCATCTGACACCACCATTGCCGGATGCTTTCAATTGCAAACTCTGCCGTGTCAGCATCAATGCCGACATTTACCCAACCAGTATTTTTTCCAATATCATAGACCCCATAAGGCACAGCCTTTGGTACTTTTGGATCAGGAAAGTCATGACTCAATACCTCAGTTGAGTTGTCCTTCATTTTCCATTCTTGCCCGTTATTCTTGCACTTTCCAATCAATTCCTTTTTTTTGGTGTCAACCGAAATAACTGGATTTTTGGTTCTTAAAAATTTACTGACATGACTGTTGATGTAACGGAACTGTTCGTCTCTATCTGGATGATCTTTTTTTCCTTCTGAAGTTTTTCGATTTGACTGCAGACTGTAACCCAGTGCATTTAAAATATTTACAACCGATTGCCTACCAAGTGGATACCCTTGCAGCATCAAATTTTCTGCAATATTTCTTGCACTTTTACAGGTCCACCTGAGCGGAGATTCAGGATCACCTCTGGTTGTGGGTTCAATCAAACTATCAATAGCACTCAATAGCTTTGGATGTTTTTGACTCAGCTTCTTGCGACCACCCCCAGGTTTCCTAATACGTTCATCTTTATGATTTTTTGATTCGATATCCGCTATTCCGACATAAATCGTTTGTCGTGACATCCCTGTTATATTTGCAACGGCTTGAATTCCACCTCTGCCAAAAGACTTTGCTTCAGATGCAGCTAAAACTCTTCGCTGTTTCTCATTTAAAAATGGTAACACTCGATTCAGTCTCTGCCGAAGATGTTTAGTTTGGTTATTCATAATGAATATTATATAGACAACTAATCAAATGTCTAGGTTATTATTGGACAAGTCCTAAGCACCCAGCGGCGTCAGTTTGTAATCAAAACTTTTTACCAAAGTATATCAAAACCAAGTAAGCCAGTTTTTAAAAAACCATCATCAACTTTTTGAAAATTAATATACAAACCAACAAGTAATCTTGATTCATCCGATAAAATAATACCCTTACCAATGCCTAAAAATGTACCAACTCCGGTCTGTTCATCTTTATTTGCAATTTTCAGATTAACATATCCTGTATCATTCCTTAAAAAGAATCCACCACCTGGCTCAGTTGCGAAAAAAAATAAAAGATTGCTTAAAGAGTACTGATTTGTTGTTATTACTTTTTGGTCATTTTGGTTTGTTGATAAAAAACTTAAATTAAAGCCAGTTAAAAACATCTTAGAAAAAAACGGTAAATATAAGCCAAAAGATCCCCATAGTTTTGGAAATGACACTGGGATAGTAACCAGACCACTGTTTGATGACAGTTCAAGTTTTGGATTCATCTTACCTGGGGTACTTGTATTAATAACTGGGCCCAAGCCACCAAGTAGGTACCAGGATTCTTCTTTTGCATAAGAAGAAAAACTAAAACTTAAAACAAATAATAATGCTGTTAGTATCAGGACGTGCTTATGCATCATTAAATTCTTGTCATTTTTAATAAATCTAATTTTCTTTTATCCAGATCACGCTTTTTTATTCTTAGTAACTTATTGAAGCTAAAGTCCTCAACAGTAAAACTTGACATTACACAACCTGCAATTACAGCGTCTCTGAGAACTTTGTCCCATTTTTTAGGATTTGATTTTGCAAGTTTTCTATCCACCTCTTTGCTTGCAAGGTATCCAACAAATGCGCCACCAAAACTATCGCCCGCACCAGTTGGGTCCACAACTTTATTTACAAAAAAAGCAGGTGCCAGAAAAATGCTTTTTGATGTAAAAAGAGCCGCACCATATTCACCGCGTTTAATAATTATAACTTTTGGACCCATTTTCATTATTACACGTGCAGCCTGATCTAGTTGGGCACATCCGGACAGCATTTTTGCCTCAGTTTCATTAATACAAAAAACATCAACTTTCTTTATTGTTTCTTTCAGCTCTTTCAGCTTGCCCTGAATCCAGAAGTTCATGCTGTCTAGAACAATAAGGCGCGGAGATTTTACCTGATCAAGAACCTGCAATTGCAAACTTGGGTCAATGTTTGCAAGAAAAACGTAAGGCGTGTTTGTATGGTTATCTTTTAGTTTTGGCAAAAAACTTTCAAACACATTAAGTTCGGTGCTGATTGTTTGTGCCTCGTTAAGGTTTTCAAGGTAGGTCCCGGACCAATGAAAGGTTTTGCCCTCAGTGATGTTAACGCCGCTAACATCAATTTTTCTTTTTTGTAAATTTTTTAGATGACTTTTGGGGAAATCCTCACCAACAACTGCAACAATCTGTACGGGAGCATAAAAAGAGGCTGCGATCGAAAAATAATTTCCAGAACCCCCCAGGACCTTATCAACATTTCCAGATGGGGTCTGAATGCTGTCAAAAGCCATTGAACCAACCGTTAAAATCGTATTTGTGTTTTGTTTTGTCATAGCAATTTTTACGTTAGTTATCTGTTTAGTTAGTGTCAATATTCTAAATGCAAAACACGAAAAAAATTAATAATAAATGGCCCTGGGGTCGTGTGCGGCATTTTGTTTTTTTGTAATTGTTATTTTGGGTTGGGGCAGCTTGGCTGTATCCAGTATCAGTGTTAGCTGTTCAAAACCAAGCCAGCCAGTATCAATGGGTTCCCACGCTAGTTGACTCACCGCCCCCTTGCTTGAATTATGAAAAAATATTAGAGGGAGGGCGTTTGAATTATTGTTTAAAAAAAATACAAGCCAGGTTTTATCAGTACTAATCCAGGTTTTGCCTTCCAGGTCCAGGTTAAGGGGCATGCCTCTTAAAATTTTATGAATTTTATTAGTGCTAACTAGTTGTGTAAAATTACGCTCGGTTAATGCCAGTTTTAGTGTGCCCAAGGATGGACCATTAGCGCTATTCCACTTCTGAATGGCGTTTCTGGCCGTCCAGTCGTTGGCAAGATTTGCAAAAAAAAGAGACCCTATTATGCAGAGAAGTCCTAAAAGGGACTTAAACGATTTTTTAACTTTTCCTGAAGTGTATTTTGAGAGTTTTGCAGAACCAAAAAGGGGAACTCTTTTTTTAAAACCCGCATGTATCGATTTGATTCTTCTTTGAAAAGATAAAAGCATAACAGGATAGTTGAAGTTATAATTGCGCTCCATAGTACCGCCTCAAAAAATATTTGCCCCGATTTGGCCGACAATGTTTGAAAGTGGGGTGAATAGGCTTTTTTCCGGTAAAAAATATTTCCAATTTGCTTTAAAAAGTTCATTAGGATCTCCTTCCAGTGTTGCGGAGGAATATCTGGGTTTGTGATACAGCCATATTCTAAACACTTCAGTGTGTTTGCCAGTCCATCTAAGTGGCTTTTGTCCTAGCATATCCGGTGGGTCCCTGACCCAAGGGAGTGTTGGCATGGGGCCAGATAAATCAGAATTTTTTTTACATAATTTATTACTTAACCATAGAACATTTTTGGCCCTCCATTTTGTAATTAACAGGTTTTGAGAAAATATTAATTTTTTTAAGTATACAGAAAGAGCCATGGCAGCTTCTGGTTCAATATTTGAAAGTGCTAGTGCAATACGCGCCACTTTGATTTTTTTATTAATTTTTTCAATTTTCGTTAATGTGTTTTTGTATTCAATAGCTGTTTTTCCTACACAACGGTCAAGCCTAAGCTGAAGCTCCGTTATGTTTTTTAAATTACGCTCAAGTCCTATAAGCCCAAGACCAGTAAAAGTAATAATACTTAAAGCTATAGACAGCGGCAGATGTAGCGAGCCATTTATGTTCATAAATATATTAATCCCACGTAAATGTATCAAGTTTTTTAAGCTCCATAGTTTTTATATGGCCCTTACAAAGAAGGCTGCCCTTAACGAACGTGTTTGTATTTAAAATAAAAACATTATTACCACCTGTTTGCGTATCGTTCATGAGGGCCTTATGCGTTTCATCAAAGAGCAGGTGGTTGCAGCGAATTTGATCCCATTTGGTTTTTAGTATTAATATTGAACCTGAAAGCAGCGGTATAAGGATCAGGCAACTTAAAATAAATTCAAGCAGGCTTTGACCGGAGTTTGTGTACCAAGCCCGCTGCCTGCTAAAGTAACACACATTAATCATCTTTATCTTTTATTACAACTTCAGAATGGATTTGCCGTTTTACTGTTTCTAATTTTGTCTTTATTGTTTTGCCCAGTGATTTTGCCGCCGCGATTGAAACAACAGAAATAAGAAGTACCAGAATTAAATATTCTGTTAAGCCCTGTCCTGATTGTTTTATTATGTTTTTCATGTTTTTTGGTGGGTCCTTTCAAGTAAATGTTTATTTTTTTGTATGAAAAATCCATGCCAGCAATTAACAGTTTTGTTTGCGTCTTGTGTAAACTTGAGTCGCAAAAGCAGACTTTGAGCACAGTTTTAAGGCAAATTTTTTAAAATACAGCATTAAAAGAGAGTATATTTAATGACTTTGATTGACAGAGGATAATAGTATGATATTTAAAAAATATGGAGAAAAAACAAAGAGTTTTTATTTATGACCGTAAGGAACTAGTTGTCCTAATACTTTTGGGGCTCGTAATTGCTATTTTTTCTTTTACCTTAGGTGTTCATTTGGGAAAAGAGGTTGGTGAAAAAGTTGTAATTCAAACCGAGCAACCGGTTAAGGCTGTTGGTAGTGAGGAGGATACGGTTCCTAACAGGCTAGAACTGGCAGAGCAGGCCCAGGGTGTTTCTGAAGCTGTTGAGGATGCTTTAGAAAAATCACTTCATGATGAAGTTGCAAGAACAGGTATGAAGCTTGATAAGTTCAGACAAGTTGAGCTTCCCGATGAAACACTCGCACCTGAATCCGGAAAAACTTCTTTGGAATATCCGGCACCAACAAAAAAAGAATCTCTAACAAGGGCTGATGCAGGTGTAAAGCTGGTTCCTTTTGATGCTGCAAAATATCTGATTCAAGTAGGTTCACATCCAAACGATGAAGAAGCAAAAAAACAGGAAACTGAACTAAAATCAGTGGGGCTTGAACCACTTATTAGAACTGCCGAGATTATGGGGAAGGGAACCTGGTACAGGGTTTTTCTTGGTGGTTTTGAGTCCAGAGAAGATGCAGAAAAAGCAGGTAAACACTATGTGGATTTAAGAGTGGTTAATTCTTTTATCCTTGTTAATAATAGAAACAATTAATTTCGGAAAAACCTTCGGAAGAAAAAACTATGGAAACTAAAACGGTTAAAAAACCTTGGGGATACGAGCTGATTTGGGCAAAAACGGATCAGTATGTTGGAAAAATTCTACATATTAACAAGGGGCATCAGCTTTCTCTTCAGTACCATGAAGTTAAAGAGGAAACTATTTACTTAAGCACCGGCAAAATGAAACTTGTTATTGAAAACGATAAAGGAGATATGGAAGAAAAAATTCTTAACCCGGGCGAATCGCATCATATTTTTCCCAAAAGAAAACACAGGATGGTTTCAATTGAGGACTGTGATATTTTTGAGGTTTCCACCCCACATCTGGAAGATGTTGTGCGCTTAGAGGACAGCTATGGGCGAAAGGGTACTTCGGAGGCTTAAAAAATAAAAACTGCCCCAAAAGCGAGTGTAGCAAGACAGAGGGACACACAGGTATTGGAGAATTTTATGAATAATAATGTTTTTCTTGTCGTTATGGCAGGCGGTAGCGGTACGCGTTTTTGGCCCAAAAGCACGTCTAAGTTTCCAAAACAGTTTTTGTCTTTTGGAGAAAAGGGGGGAAAAGAAACCCTTATTGTGAAAACCATAAAGCGTTTTGAAAAGCTCGTTCCATCCAATCAGCAACTAATTGTTACAAGGGCGCTACTTGTGCCAGTAATGCGCAGCCAGGTGCCAGAAAACGTAATAATTCTTGGTGAACCGGAAGGACGAAACACAGCGCCTTGTATTTACTGGGCCGCGCGCGAACTTGAAAAAAATAATCCTGATGCTGTTATGCTTGTAATGCCGGCAGATCAATTTATTCCAGATGTTGAAAATTTTAATAAAGTTGTGGGTGCGGCAATTGAATGGGCCAAAAATAACGATGATCTTGTAACCCTGGGGGTCAGACCATCGCGACCAGAAACTGGGTTCGGGTATTTAAAGCTTGGTAAAAAGTTTAACGATAATTGTTATAAAGTTGATAAGTTTGTAGAAAAACCGAATTTAGAAAATGCACAGAATTTTTTTGAATCAGGAAATTACCTCTGGAACGGAGGTATGTTTGTGTGGCGGGTAAGTGTTATATTAAAAGCTTTTAACGAACATATGCCTGAATATCAAAAAGCATGGGATGAATCTAAAGCAAATGTTCACGCGGCATATCCGCAAATGACAGCTACATCCATAGATTACGGTGTTATGGAAAAAGCCCAGAATGTAGTGAGCTTCCCTTTTGGCAGTGGCTGGGATGATCTTGGCAGTTGGACTTCTCTTGAGAACCTTGTGGACTCTTTAGGTGGAAAACACAAGGCAGGCGTTGTTACTGGCGGTAACGTTATGTCCATCAACTCTAGTGGTAATATTATTGATGCCCCGGGTTTTAGTGTGGCCCTGCTAAGTGCAAATGACCTTATTATTGTTGTAAAAGATAATGTGTTAATGGTTGCAGATAAAAACTCGGCACAAGATATAAAAAAACTTGTAGATGTTGTCAGAAAAGAAGAACCTGGTTTGGTATAACGCTATTTTACGCCTGTTTTCCGTTTTTCGTTCTCCACTTCAACGGCTTTATTAACCCTGTGGTATCTGTATAAGTTTAAAAAGTCCTTCTCTTCTACAAGGGTTTGCATTTTATCTGCAGCCTTCGCTTCAACGTTAGAGGCGTAACCAGATTTGACGAATTCAGGAAACTCATCAAGTCTGAAGGGTTCTTTCTTTTTATCGCCACGACTCTCTGTGATTAATATATAAGAAAGATTAACAACTTTTTTGCCTTCGTCGTTTGTTTCAAATTCCTTCCAGTATTTTGCAATATAACTCATTATTAAAAATGCCCTTGTTGAAAGAATAACCCGCTTTGAGGGTTCAAGCATATTTTGTTCGTTTAAAAAAGCAATATAGCCTTCTAAAACATCTGGCTCTAGTAGCTGAACAAAAAGGTCTGAACCTTCCTCCTGGTAGCGTACAACCTGAGCATCTTGTAATACACTAAGGAGAGTTGTAATTTTTGCAACGGGCACACCCATTACGTGGTTTGCATATCGTTGTAAAAGCCCGGCTTTAACTTCTATTCCGCCTTTGCTGGAGCTTGTTCCGTTTCTTGCGGCAACAAGTAAAATTGAAGAGCAGACTTTCAGAATATCCGGCGTTGATAAATACACATAAGTGGATTTTGAACCCGATTTTCCGTCTTTTCCATATTCAATTGCAGTGCTTGCCTGTTCAAGTTGTCTGATTTTTGTGCTTGATGATCTTAATCTTCCAACAATGGTTTTTAAAAGAAGTTTTAACCAGTCCGGCATTTTGGATAAAGTGGCCGTAAAGGTGTTCCCGGAAATTTCAACAAGGTCACAAGGTGTAAGCGCTTCGCCTGAAGCAGATCTTGGGTTTCCATCCAAGAACGCAAGTTCGCCTAAGAGTTGCCCGGCCCTGATAGTATCAATTTCAATTTGTGATTTTCCTTTGTCTTTATAAATTCTAATCATACCTGTTTTCAGAAAATACATTGAAGTTGAACGTTCGCCTTCCTTAAAAAGAAGCTCACCACGCTTAAGACTTTTTTTAGAGGGTCCAACCCCAGCAGGAGCAGCTGCTGTTTCTTTTGTTGCCACAGCACCTGGCTTAGTGGCAGGCGCCACTGGCTTTGCTGGAGCCGCAGGTTTAGCTGGAGCACCGGGCTTGGTGGTGGTAGGAGCCGCAGGTTTAGCGAGAGTGCCGCCGGGTTTAGCTGGAGCACCGGGTTTAGCTGGAGCACCGGGTTTAACTGGAGCACCGGGTTTAACAGCTGCCGTGTTTTGTTTTGGTTGAGGAAGAGCCATAATTTCTCACCATTTTCTTTATTCGGGTAATCAAAATACTTAATTTACTTTTCGGAAAAAGTGGCAAGGTTTTTAGGATTTTTCAATAGTTTATATGATTTACGCATTTGTGTCGCTCAGCAACAGTTGAGTGAAGTAAATATGACGTGGTGCTTCAAAGTCAGCGTGAGTCATTACTTATGTAAGCACTTGTTTTTTCAGTTATAATAATTTTTTTGTGGATATTTTGATGTTTTACAATATTTTGTTAATATCTACTGAGCTATGAGTGCTTATAAATTAATTCCTGTATTGATAGTTGATGACATGCCAGCAATGCGCATCATTATGAAAAACATGCTTGATGAAATAGGGTTTGTTGAGATTGTTCAAGCTGAAGACGGTGAAACTGCGCTGCAATTTATTGAAGAAGGTGAGTATAAATTTGGTTTAGTTATTTCTGATTGGAACCTTCCTGGTATGTCCGGGGTTGACCTTTTAAGGTCTGTTCGTTATTTAAATGAAACAAAGGATTTACCTTTTTTAATGGCAACAGCCAGAGGGAATCTTACAAATCTTTTTGACGCAGCTCTTTCCGGGGTTAGTGATTACGTTGTAAAACCTTTTAATAAAAATCAGCTTAAAGAAAAAATAGATATCGTTTTGGGCTTTTCCACTCAGACTTCAGGCAAGAGCAAAACACAAAATGTTGCTGTATAAAATTCCTTTTCATTTTTATTTACATTTATAAATTTTTTGGAGGAAGCATGAGGTACGTTCTTGCGCTGTTGTTAATTATTTTTGATTCACAAATTGTATTTGCAATCACTATAACCAAAGATCCCACACAGGACAAAACTGCAAACCCATACTGTGAGCTTGATGCTACTTTTGAAAGAGAAACCATAAAAGAGGGAAATCCTAAAAAAGTATTATGGATCTACCAGGTACATAATATGCGGCCCATGGGTGCATCTGTTTGTCCCGTAGGTAATACAGTGGAAGTAAGCATGCGCGGCGCTGTTTATGATAATAAGCTTGAGCGGTTTTTTTATGGAAGTGAAACAATTTTGCCACCCAAAGTTTTTACAAGGGCAACTGTCAGAGTTTACTTGGTTGATGTGAATAACACACTAACAAAAAAGAGTTATAAAGAGTGGTTATTAAGAGATTAATATATTTTTTTGTTTTAGAAGTTTTTTTGTCCACTTTTTTTAGTGAGTCGCATGCGTTCATACTTCTTAGAGGGGGGGAATATGAAAGAGGTTCCAGACCCGTAAGATACGCCGTAGTCTGGGACAGTAGAAAAGTTAATTTTTACGTCAATGATAATCTTGATGCTTACGGTGGTAGCAACACAGAGGGTTTTAATTCGGCTCAGTTTTTAGCAGCGGCCAAGGCGGCTATTAAGGCCTGGTTTGACGCCTGCTTTGCTGATTTAGAAGTTTCTTATATTGGAACAACAACAAAAACAATGGATCTTACAGATAGCACCAGGGTTATTGTACTTGATAACCGAACAAATTCTGAGGGCAACGTGTTTGGTGCTTCAACTACAATACTTGCGGCCGCATATTCAACTTTGTCCAATGACAGATTTTCTGATTGCGATATCGTTGTAAACGGCAATATGGCTGATGTGCTTGCTACTGATGGTTCTACTAGCATGTATGATTTAACTTCGGTTTTTGTGCACGAGATTGGGCATTGCCTTGGGCTTGATCATCCGGTTGATGAAAATGAGAACTACACAAGTTCAAAAAACGTTTTAAATAAATCATCAATGACAACAAACGTTGGATTTGGTGAAACTTTCAGGCGCGACATTAACCGCGATGATATGGATGGGATCCATTGTCTTTATCAAAATGGTAGGGAACTCAGGGAGGGCGATGCCTGCACAAGTTATCATGGAACAAACGATGGTGATGCAATCAGTGGCAACCAAGAGGGTGGCCCTTTAACAGAAAATTTGTCGTGTGGGGCCTCGCAGTTTGTGACAGTAAAATCTGTAAAAGATGAAACAGGAGGAGGATGTTTTTCAATTGCGGTTGCCAGTGGTGCTCGCGATGGCACACCCGTGTCGAAGCCTGGAATTTTACAAATTTTAAATTCCTGGTTTGGATCATTACTTTTATTCTCAGTTCTCTTTTTAGTTATTATTAAAGCAAGGGGTGTTATCGGTTCTGTTAAAAAAAGATCCACCCTTTTGTTACTACTGTCGTTTTTATTTT
>CAZQUK010000024.1:0-17308 GCA_964596435.1 uncultured Oligoflexia bacterium | reverse complement strand
GGTATTAGGTTTTCAGGGATGTTAATACTGTGTCCAAGGCATTTCATTATCTGATCAAGATCTCCTTCAAGGCTCAGTTCCTCATTTGTTTGATCCTTCTGGTTAAGAACATTAATGAGTTCTGCCGCTGAAATTTGAACTATATTTTCGGCTTCAGATTTTTTTGGCGCAATAAGAGCAAGTTCTGTTTTTACCTGCAAAACCTCAAGCAAATCGGCGCGACCAATTTTTTTTCTTTTTTCAGCAATTTTAAGCAGTTCTTGAGTTAGTTTTTCATTGTGAATAAGAATTTTATAAAGATTTTGACTTAAAATTACCCTGTAATATGTATTAATTACTTTTGCCGTTATGTCTCGTACCAAGATTAATTTTTCGATATTACCAATATCAACATCGTATTTATTTTTTTGAATGTAATCTATAGAACCTTTTCCAAAAACAAGCTGTGAAGCATGAACGTTTATGTTGTAAAAATTGTAAGGCGTACCGTCAAACCTGGCGGCACCGAGTGTTAGCGGGTCCTTCTTATATGTACCTGTGGCTGTGGCCGATAAATTTGGAAAAATCGGTGAAAAAGCAAGAGATGACTGATATTCATATTCTTTAATGGATTCAGTAGCTTTTTTAATAACTGGGTTATTTTGAGTTGCCGCCACAACCGCTTCTCTCAATGTGAGGGCTTGTGCTTGCTGTTGAGTTAAGAAAACTGCGGAAAATATAATCAAGGATAATAAATTACACTTTTTCATTTTTCGCATTCCTCAATAAATTTTCGCCTCTCAAATTTACTTAAAAGACTATATGCACATGGAACGACAACCAGGGTCAGAATTGTGGACAAAATAACGCCACCAATAACAGTAATTGCCATTGGGATACGGGTTTCGGCACCAGGTCCAAGCGCAAGGGCCGGGGGAATTGAGGCTGCAATTGTTGCTGTTGACGTCATAATTATTGGACGCATACGTATGGGACAGGCCTCTAAAAGCGCATTTTTTACATCAATTTTTTTATTTGCACGAATTTGGTTGGTAAATTCCACAAGTAAAATGGAATTTTTCTTTACTATACCCATTAGTAAAATGATTCCAATAAAGCTGAAAATATTAATTGATTGCCCCGTTATAAGTAATGCAATAAAAGCACCTGAAATACTAAATGGAAGCGCTAAAAGTACAACAAACGGGTCAATGAAACTATTAAATTGTGAACCAAGCACCATGTAGGCCACAATTACTCCAAGCACCAATGCAAGAACCAAATCCCTGCCAGATTGTTTGAAGGTTTCTGTATTTCCACTAAAGCGGATATTATAACCTGAAGGAAGGTTTTCGTTCGTAATTTTTGTTACCTCAGAAATTGCATCAGACTGGGATTTACCGGACATAATATTTGCCGAAACCGTAATTGACCGTTCACGATCGTAACGTATGATTTTTTGAAAACTATATTTTTTTTCAAGCTCAATAACATCTGCAAGTTTTACAAGCTCCCCACGATTGTTTCTAACAAAAAGATTCTTGATCTGATCAATTCGTGAGCGTTCTTCAGGAATTAACCGCACACGAATATCATACCTATGCCCCTGGAATGGAAACTTACCTGACACAACACCACCAATGGTGGCTTGAACAGTTTCTGAAATACTGCGAACCGACACCCCACGCTCCGCTGATTTTTTTCTATCCGGTATAATATGAATTTCAGGTTTGCCTTTTTTAAAATCCGAATCAACATCAATCATTAAACCTGATGTTTCCATTTTTTTCATTATTGAGTTTGAAATATTTTCAAGCTGCGTCCAGTCCGAACCCTGGATTGAAAATTCAATCGGAAAGCCCCGCGATGTTGAAAATCCTCCCACAGAAAGGTCCTGTAGAATAATTTTTGCATCTTTTATTTTTTTAAAATCTTTTCTGGCTGAATCAATAAATTCTTCCTGTGACATGGTTCTGTCTTTTACATCCTTTAATGTAACAAATAACATACCTGTATTTATCTCTCCACCCATGCTGCTCATTCCACCAATTAGCGCCATGAACCTTAGAACCTCGGGTCTTTTAAGAAGGTAGCTTTCCACTTTTTTCATTTGTTCATCGGTAAATGCAAGTGATGAATCGGTTGATGTTTCAAGACGGATCATAAGCATGCCCTGATCCTGCTTGGGAACAAACTCCTTATTGATTTTCATAATCGAAACAAGAGAGATTAAAAAAAACAGAGTTGAAAATCCAATAACTTTTAATCTGTTATTAAGCGCCCACAGAAGAATTGTTTTATATTTTGTGGACATCCTCTTTAATAGTTTCTCCATAACCATAGCCACAAGATTATTACGGCTTGCGGGTTCAATAAATTGAGAGCAGCGCATTGGTGTTAGCGTTAGGGCTTCAAGAAGCGACAGTAGTACCGTTACTGTCATTGTTATTCCAAACTGTAAAAAATATTTTCCAATCACACCGCTCATAAATGCAACAGGCAAAAAAATTGCAACAATTGCAAGAGTAGCCGCAATTGCAGCCGGCGTTATTTCGCGCGAACCATCAAGGGCAGAGCGCCTACGTGATTTTCCACTCTCACGGTGCCTTACAATATTTTCAAGAACCATAATTGCATCATCTACAACAATACCAATAGCAAGACTAAGTCCAAGCAGAGTAAATGTATTAAGTGTGAAACCTGAAAACTTTAAGAATATAAAAGCACCTAAAATAGATGTGGGTATGGCAAAAAGTACGTTAATAGTTGAAGAAAATGAGCCAAGAAAGAGCCAGCACGCAAAACCAGTAAGAATGGCGGATAGTAACAATGTAAACGTAAGCTCTCCAACTGAGTCTTCAACAAATTTTGTTGAATCAAACGTCAGATTCATGTTGACGCCATCAGGAAGCGATGCTTTTACGACACTTGCCCTTTCGTGAACGGCTTTTGCCACAGCAACAGAATTGGTACCACGTTGCTTTCTAATTGCTATTCCAATTGCTGGCACACCATTAGCGCGGGCATATCTTCTTGTTTCGGCAAGGCCGTTTTCAATATCTGCAACTGTGCTCAGTGTAACAGGGGCATAGTTTGGTCTTCCACCGCGAGAATTAATAATTAATTTTTCAATTTCATTAATACTTTTGGCCTCACCTATTGTTCTGATGTCGTATTCATTTCTGGGGTCATCGATTTGTCCGGATGGAAGCTCAACGTGTTCATCGTGAAGGGCCGTAAGAACATCGCCCACTGTAAGTTCAAACTGATTTAATTTTTTATTATTGATCCAAACTCTCAAGTTAGGCTCCACATAACCTGCTATTGAAACATCACCAACTCCTGAAACCGTGGTGAACTTATCAGTTAAAATATCCCGCGCGTAACGCATCAGTTCTGTTTTGGGCATAGTTTTACTGTTTATGTTGTACATGAGAATAGGTCTGTCTTCAGGATTAATTTTGGTAATAACTGGGGCTTCAATATTTTTTGGAAGTTGCCTTTGAGACTGCGCAATTTTTGATTGAACCTCCTGAAGAGCGGCATCAATATCACGATCAAGATCAAACTCTATTGTGATCTGTGCAGAACCATACCTAGATGTGGATTTTACATTTTTAATTCCTTGAACTGTCATTATGGAGTTTTCAAGAACATCAACGACATCGGTTTCAATTACTTCAGGAGCAGCACCTTCGTATTCAATTGAAACATTTACAACAGGAAAATCAACATCAGGTAAAAGACTGATCCCCATATCCTTGAATGAAATCCAGCCAAAAAACATGAGTCCAAACATTAGCATCCATGCAAAAACCGGTTTTCGTATTGAAAAAGTTGAAAGACTCATTTATTTTGCCTCAGTTAAGAAATGTTTCTTCAATCGTTGAAAGGCCCATTTGAATAGTGTTCTGTTTATTAATGTCTAATTTATTTATTTCTGATTCAAGAGAATCCTGTGCCTTTTTTGTAATTTCATGAAATTTGCAGCGGCCCTTTTCTGTTAGATCCAAAACCACAAGGCGCCTGTCAGTTAAATTTCTTTTTTGAATAATAAATCCGTTTTTAACAAGAATTGCAATTATTCTGGACATGCTAGGTGGAGTAGTATCGAGCCAAGCCGCAATTTCCTGATTAGACATTGGCCCCTGGTGAATGATGCTAACTAGGACCCTGAACTGCAAAAGGGTTAACTTATTTTCTGTCGCAGCTTTAATTTCTTTTCTGATTATTCTCATCGTCCGCGGAATCACACGCAGAAGAAGTCTTGCAATTTCATTATTATTCATTTGGCCCCCCCAAAAAAACAATGAATATCAGTAATGATTGCCTATATCAACTAATTCTCAGTTTGCGCAAGGAGAAGCGATGTGCACCGCACCGAGGAGCAACATTACTGCGTCAATGTATGAGAGCAATCAACGCCTCATAATTTAAAAACAAATAGCGCATTAAGACATGATCCTAATGCGCTATTTTAATTTATTTACAGCTTTTAATTTTCAAGCCAAAAAACTTCGCGTTTTCGCTATTGGACTTTGGGCTTATTTAATTCCAATTTCTTCAAGTGCTTCTATCGCTTCTTGTAATGTGAGTTTACATATTGGTTTAATTTTTTCGTCAGAAAGTTTAACTGCGTAGCTATTTGGACAGTAGCCATAAGCAAAGTGGTCAGGGTTTTTGAATCTAATGTCATCAATTTCCTGAATTAGGTGTTTGCGCGTGGTCATACCTTTAGCAAAAAAAGTTACTAAAGCTGGCATAGGATTGCCGGTTACAAGGGCAAAGGCAAGTGTTGCACCAAGTGTGATATTTACAGCAGTTTCTTCATATTCTCTTAAATCACGTGCGTTTTGCACCCACATATCCTTATAAAAATCATTTAATAAAACTATAATAAGATTGTGAACGCTCTTATTGTGGTAGGCGATAGCAAAAAGAGTTTTAGTTCTTTTTTCAGCATCAATTTCGGTATTTCCAATAAGGTCTGTTTTAACAAACTCCATAATGCTGTCGTTGTTGTAAAGTTCCCATGAAACACAATCAGTGGTCCTGTTGTTTTTACATCTACTTGGAAGAACTAAATTATCTTTTGAATTTACAAGTGTTGCGGCTAATTGATCGTAATATGTTCCTTCCACTGGGCCACTTGGTTGAATTATTTCGTCTTCATTATTCAAAGAATTTATTAGATTTATGTCCTCCATTGTGAGTGTTTCAAAACGAATTTCCATACCTTCTTGTTCGGTAAGATTTTCATCCGTTGCAAAAGATACAATTGGGTTTGTAAATAAACATGTAATTACCAAACCAAGCGAAAGAGTGTATTTCATATATGCCTCCAGCATTGCGATAGTGTTAATTTCAGATGGGTTCATACCATAACGCATTGCGGCGCGCAACCAGAAAGTTGATAAAATTAATACACAACTACTCGCTTGTTATCATAGGGTTTTTGGTACAATGGGTTGGGGTATTTGGCTAATTTGAATCTACCCGCTCCCCTATTTTAGCGAACTTTCCAAAGCTTCATCATATTTGTCTGGAACATTTCATTTCCGATAACCATACCGAAAGTAATAACGACGTTATCGCCAGGAAGTGCTAACTTGTGCCCTAAAAGCTCTCTTTCAACCTGTTCAACAACACCGTTTACACCAGAAACCCACGCACCATAAAGAGGCCGCACACCCCAATAAAGCGAGAGGCGATTAAGCACACTCTCGTGCCTTGAAAATGCAATAATACTTGCCTTAGGTCTATATGCGCTAACTTGCGCCACAGATTTTCCTGATTCACTATATACAGATATTGCTGTTAAATTTAAGTGTTTAGCTACTTCAACAGCCGCATCAGCCATAGCATTTGAAAAACTTAATTCATTACTTGCAGTCTCATTTTTTAAACAGCCCGTAAAATAGCCACTCTGCTCGACTTCTTTTATTACTTTTGCAAGAGTATTTACCGCCTGGATTGGATATTTTCCAACAGCCGTTTCACCAGACAACATAACAGCATCAGTTCCATCAAGAACAGCATTGGCAACATCGGACACTTCAGCCCTTGTTGGGCTTGGATTATTTATCATGGAATCAAGCATCTGCGTTGCAGTAATTACAGGTTTTGCGTAGCTCTTTATTTCTTTAATTATTCTTTTTTGAATAAGAGGAACCTTTTCGTGACCAGCCTCCACACCAAGATCACCACGCGCAACCATGGCTCCATCTGAAACTTCAAGTATTTCCGCTAAAGACTCAATCGCCTCGGGTTTTTCAAGTTTTGCAATCACCGGGATATTACCAGCCAAAGTCTTTGCCTGCTTGATATCGTTTGCATTTCGCACAAACGATAGCGCAAAAATATCTACACCTAGTATTTTTCCAAACTCAATGTCCTTTTTATCTTTTTCGGTCAGTGCTGATATTGAAAACTTTGTAGAGGGAAGATTCATTCCTTTTTTGTTTTTTAATACCCCACCCACTATCACTTTACAAATTACATCATTGCCTTGGGTTGATTCAACAACAGTTTCTAAAAGACCATCGTCAAAAAGAATTGGATCGCCTTTTTTTACATCCCTTGAAAGATTAATATATGTGTGAGGGACCCTATTTTCATCACCCTCAATGTTGTCGGTTGTTAAAATTATTTTCTGATTTATTCTTAAACTAACAGCACCATTTTTTAGCATGCCAACTCTGATTTTAGGGCCGCAAAGATCACCTAGAACCGCAACGGGTTTTCCAATTTTTTTTGAAGCAGTCCTTAGATCCTCATACATTTTTTTATGATATTCATAATCACCATGCGAAAAGTTAAATCTTGCCACATCCATTCCGGCTTCAATTAACCCTAAAAGCTTCTCAACACCTTCAGTTGATGGACCTAAAGTACATACAATTTTTACTTTTCTCATTAATCGCCCCCTACCTAATATCTATTATTTTATACTGGGACATTTTGTATAAACAAACAAGGCTCACTGAAACTGCCCAGGCATGCTAACGTATGCACAGTATCTATATACTAGTATATAAATTCAAACGCTCAATTCTTTATGGTAATTTTAGGGCAGCGGGCAAAACCAGTTGGTTTACCTGAGCCAAGGGCCTAATCACGTCATATCTTACTAATAATATGAAAGAATTAACAATTCCACACACTCCGCTTTATGACAGTTAATAATATTAATTCCCATTGTAAATCCACAAGAAGCAGCGTATAACGCAATGAATTATCGTTAGAGTGGACCCACAGAACAACTTGTAACCTCTTTAGCGTTTGTTATTCCCAAGGAGGTTTCACTTGAATTCAGAACATTTATCGAATCAGTATTTTGACGACTTTGGCCTTAAGGATCAGATAAGAGCGGTTATTGAAAAAATAGGTTTTATAATCCCCACTCCCATTCAAAAACGAGCAATCCCGCTTGCCATGAAAGGGCAAGATGTACTTGGATGCGCAGGAACTGGAACAGGAAAAACTGCAGCTTTTGTAATACCCATAGTAAATCAACTACTCATTGATCCAAAACAAAGCGCAATTATTCTTTCACCAACGCGTGAACTTGCGGCACAAACAGCGAAAGTTTTTGAATCCTTTCTTGGCATAACAGAACGAAAAGTTTTCAGAGTTGCTCTTTTAATCGGTGGCGAATCAATGGAAAAGCAAATTCGAGATCTACGTGGGCACCCTCGTATTATTGTTGGCACACCTGGAAGAATAAATGATCATTTGGATTACAGAAGGTTCCAGCCCAAATTTTTTAAGACACTGGTTCTAGACGAAGCCGACCGCATGCTTGATATGGGCTTTGCACCTCAAATTGAAACAATAATTTCGCAGCTTCCTAAAAAAAGACAAACACATTTATATTCAGCAACTATACCAGATTCGATTCGCAAACTGGCGGCATCTTATCAAATCAACCCACAGTTTATCGATGTACGCGAAAAGGACCCGAATCAAAATACAAAATCCATTATCAAACAATCGGTAAGAAAGCTTGAGTGGGGCAAAAAAGAAGATCAACTTCTTAATGAACTAAATGAAAGAAGTGGAACTGCCATTGTATTTGTAGCCACAAAGCATCGCACTGACCAAGTTGCTGATTATTTAAATAGCTATGGTCATGCTGTAGGACTAATACATGGCGGACGCTCTCAGTCACAAAGAAATAGAGCTATTAAAGATTTTCGCTCTGGTAAAATTAGGATTTTAGTTGCAACCGATGTTGCATCACGCGGTATTGACATACCACACGTGGCTCACATTATAAATTTTGATTTACCCCAAACCCCTGGTGATTATATACACCGTATTGGTAGAACCGGACGCGCAGGCGCAAGTGGCCAGGCAACCTGTTTTGTCCTTGACTCTGATATTTCAATGTGGCGTGCAATAGTTAAGCTTGGAGTGGGGGCCCCTGCCCTTGAATCTGCAAAGTGCCAACCAAGAAGCAGAAGCCTGAAGTGGCAACCAAAACTGCGCCGAACAGCGAAACGTAATCCATGGAAGCCAAGCAAGCGCCATGGCAGTAGTCCTAGAGGTGGCGCCAAAATCTGCGCTCAAATTTAGTTTTTTTAGGAACCGTTACTTTATGTTTAAGTATCTAACAACCAAAATTTATTTATTTTTACTAATATTGCTTTTTTGCCCCATTTTTATTTCATTTGATTCAAAAGCCGAAGATGAAAATAATAACTTTGAAACTTTAAGTGAATCATTTGATAAGACTGATCCTGATGCATGCGAAAAGTATCAAAAATTTATTGAAGAAAAAAACATTAACCCTGAAAATGAACTGGTAAAAAAACTGGAAGAAGAAATTTGCATAAACCCACCATCAGATAAGGTTGTAAATGTTGTTTTTCTAAGAGAGCTGCCACTGGAACCGGGCGATCCTTTAATAACCGTCGATGTTAGCGGAAGTATGTATAACGGCAATCAAAACTACATGCTTGGTGGTGGAAAAATTGTATTTAAAAAAAGAATTGAAGATCACCTACTGAGTGCCGTACTTGAAGGCGATTATTCCTCAGAAAAAGCAAGAGGCAAGCTTAAGCTTGATCTTGCTTATGATTATTTATTAACAGATCACTGGGCAATTTTTGTGTTCAGCTCCGTAAAACATGATGGATATAAAAACATTAAATTTGCAACCGAAGAAATCACGGGCCCCCTTTATAACTTTTTTAGTTTTAATGACGAACAAAAGCGTTACTTTGCCATTAGCACAGGTGTTGGACACAGATACGAAAGTTATACGGAAGATTACGACCAAAGTGTTGCAAAAAGTTCAAAAGAACGCTTTGGCGAAAATGATCTTATAATGTCTTGGAAAGTAAAACTTGAACATCCCATAGCTGAAAGAATGAAAATTGTAACATCGCTGTTATATCAATACTTATTATATTCAAGGCTTGAAGATGGCACAGATGATGTACTAAATTTTAATGACTATACAATTCTTTTTAATACCGATATTGAAAGCGGTATTGCAAAAAACATTGTTGTTACTTTTGGTATAGAAGATGAATATTACAACATACCCGCCCCGGGCGCTGGTTATAATGACATAAGAGGAAAAGCTGGCGTTAAGTTAGTAATTTATTAAAATTAACGATTCTTTTTGTTTAAAAAAACAACAAAAGCTTGGGCCGCGGCGCACAAAGAACAAACAAACACTAATCGATTGCCATATAACCGATACCGCGCCGCACACCCTATGGACTCACTCGATCACTGATGTTACAAATAATTTTTATCACTATATTATATAACTGGTTATTTTTTTAGACTATGCCAGGTACAGCACGTATGTGTAGTACGGATTTAAAATAGGGGTATATGAAACCTGTCTTTTTGAAATTTATAAATATTAAACCCGAAACAAAGGAGACAACTAATGTTAAATGATGCCTTAAAAAACGTATCAGTAATTGGGGCCGCTGGAAAAATGGGGAGCGGTATTTCACTTCTGATTTTGCAAGAAATTGCATGTATTGATGCAAGCATTGACGGCACAGTCGGCAGGGAAAGTTTTCGCTTAAATTTAATAGATACCAATGAAGATTCTTTAACTGGGTTAATTAGGTATTTGCGCACACAGCTTGTTAAGTTTTCCGAAAAAAACATCGTTTCTTTACGTGGCTATTATAAAAGCAGAAAAGATCTGATTGAAAATGGCGAAATTATAGAAGATTTCGTTAACAACGCAATGTCATATGTGCGTGTTGATACAGATTTAACAAAAGTAAAAAGCTCATCACTTGTTTTTGAGGCGATCATTGAAGATGTGGATATTAAAATTGATGTTTATAAAAAAATGAAGTCACTTTGTTCTGATAAAACTTTCTTTTTTACAAATACATCATCAGTACCTATTTCCATCATTGACGAAAGGGCAGAATTGGACGGCCGCATAATTGGTTGCCATTTTTATAACCCACCGGCAGTACAAAAACTTGTGGAAGTAATTCCTGCAAAAAATACAAAAAAAGAACTCAATGATTTAACTTATGATTTAGGACGGCGCTTAAAGAAAACACTGGTTCCAGCGTGCGATAAAGCAGGGTTCATTGGTAACGGGCATTTTCTGCGTGATGTGCTTTATTCAATTGGAAAAGTTACAGAGCTTCAAAAAGAAAATAAATTCGAGGAAGCCGTTTACACGATCAACAAAGTTTCACAGGATTTTATGATCCGCCCCATGGGTATTTTCCAACTTATCGACTACGTTGGTATTGACGTTTGTGGCTTCATATTAAAAATTATGAAAACACACCTAAAAGACATTAAATTCGAAAGTAAACTAATAAACAACATGATGGATCTTGGTGTAAAAGGCGGTCAAAGATCTGATGGATCCCAAAAAGACGGGTTTTTAAAATACGAAAAGAACCGGCCGGTTGGCGTTTATTCAATAGACAAAAAAGACTACGTAAGAGTGGAAGATGGTCTTGCATCAAAGTGTGATGACAAACTTGGGAAACTTCCAGACACTTACAGGCCATGGAAAGCGCTACTTGTGGACCCATTAAAAGACGAAAAACTTGCCAAGTATTTTAAGGACCTTTTTAACGATTCCACATTGGGTGCCACACTTGCAAAAGAACACCTGATTGAATCACGAAGTATTGCAAACACACTTGTAAAAGATGAAGTTGCCCACAGCATTGAAGATGTTAATAAAATCCTTCAAAACGGATTTTTCCATCTTTATGGACCAGAAAATAAGTTTTTTTAAATATTAAACAGGAGAAATTAAGATGAAAAAACTAAGAAAAAGAGTTTTTGTTACTGCAGGCTATAACACAATAAGTTTTGGTTCTGGTAGAAAAGAATTCCACCCAAAAAAGCCAATGCCTAAAATTGAGGACTACCTTAAAGAAACAGCCGAAGGCACGCTAAAACAGCTACCAAATCCTGAATTTGATGAAGGTGTAATTGGTAATTTCATGGCAGGACGCTTTATAAAACAGGCGCATCTTGCGGCATTTCTGCCTTTTATGGTTCCAAATCTTAAGGGTAAACCCTGTATACGCGTTGAAGGTGCATGCGCATCTGGCGGATTGAGCCTTGCAACCGGTATAAGGTCAATATTAACGGGCCTTGCTGATAGCGTTTTTGTAACGGGTTTTGAAATTCAAAATTCAATGAAAGCTGTTTATGGCGCAGATGTTCTTGCAGCGGCCTCTTATTTTAACGGTGAGCGAAAAGATGGGCACGCCTTCTTTTTTCCTGAAAAGTTTTCCGCAAGAGCCGGGGCATATTATAAAAAATATGATGCAAAACTTGCCAGACAAGGAATGGCCAAATGGTACGAGCTTGCAATCACAAATGCCAGAAAAAATCCAAAGGCCCAAGAATATCATAACAGCATTGAAAACCCGTACGAGGCTGGAATGACAGCACCAAATCCTAAAACTTTTTGTGAGCATATTAATTTTTTTGACTGCTCCAAGGTTTCAGATGGTGCAGCATCTTTAATTGTAACAAGCGAGCTTGGACTAGAAAAAATTGGTGTTAAAAAAGAAGATGCAATTGAAGTTGTGGGTTTTGCACTAGTTGAGGGTGACATTACTGAAACACCATCAGATCTTTCATTTTTAGAAAACACGGCTCTTGCCACGCACTCAGCTCTTGCAAGAGCTGGTGTCGGAAGAAGTGATATAGGTATCCTTGAACTTCATGATTGTTTTTCAATTTCTGGAATTATTGCTCTTGAGGCTGCAAAATTTACAACACGTGGCAATGGCGCAAGATTTGTTCTGGATGGAGAAACTTCAATTGAAGGCTCAATACCCACAAATCTTTCAGGTGGACTTTGCGGTTATGGGCACCCAGTTGGTGCCACGGGTGTCAGACAGGCTGTAGATATTTTAGAACAGCTAACCGGAAGGGCCCCAAATCAGGCTAAGGTAAACAAAGACTTCGGCATGATGGTTAACATGGGCGGTAATGACAAGACACTTGTGTCTGTTATTTTTAAACGTAATTAATGTTTTTTAAGTGCGTTTTTTTTATTACTGACTGATAGCTTTAAAAATGGAGGGATAACTCATGGATTTTTCTTATACTGAAGAGCAAAAATCAATCTTTGAAATGTGTACTCAATTTGCTAATACTGAAATTGCACCTATGGTTAGGGAACTTGAACGGGCCGAAAAATTTCCCATTGAAATATTTAAAAAACTTGCAGATCTTGGCGTTTTAACCATGTGCGTACCCGAAAATGCTGGCGGTAGTTTTTTAGATACCGCAAGTTATGTTCTTGCTTTAAGAGCAATATCAAAAGCTGATGCAGGTATTACGGTCGGAATTAGTGTAACAAACATGGTAGCCGAAGCTATTTTCCGCAACGGATCAGAAGCACAGATAAAAAAATATATTCCAAAAATTGCAAGCGGCGAAATGATTGTGGCATCTTTTGCATTAACCGAGGGACATGCCGGCTCTGACCCTGGAAATTTACGCACTACTGCCAAAAAAGATGGCGATCATTATATATTAAACGGCGAGAAAATTTTTATCTCACACGGTGACATGGCCGGTGTTACGATTGTTATGGCAAAAACAGATGCAACTAAAGGCTCAAAAGGAATTTCAGCATTTTTGGTGGATAAAGGAACACCAGGATTTAGTGTTGGTAAAAAAGAGGAAAAACTTGGACTTTTATCTTCATCAACCGTGTCACTAGTTTTAGATAACTGCAAGGTTCACAAAAGTCAGCTTTTAGGGGAACTAGGCGGTGGGTTTAAAATTGCGCTGGGATCACTTGATTCCGGACGAATTGGAATTTCCGCGCAAGCCATTGGTATAGCCGAGGCTGCTTATGAAGCCGCACTAAAGTACGCCAAAGAACGCATACAATTTGGTAAACCAATAGCAGAGCATCAGGTGATTAGTTTTAAACTTGCAGATATGAAAACAAGGCTAAATGCTGCTAAATTACTTGCAATGAATGCCGCCTGGTTAAAAGACGAAAAGAAACCCTTTACAGAGGAAGCCTCAATGTCAAAAGTTTTCTCAACTGAAATGTGCAACTATGTTACAGCCGAAGCCTTTCAGATTCACGGTGGTTATGGCTACATTAAAGAATACTTGGTTGAAAAGTATTTGCGCGATGCTCGTGTTACTACTATTTACGAGGGCACATCAGAAATACAACGAATTGTAATTGCAAGAAATATTCTGGCCTAATTTTTTTTAAGGAGTTTTAAGTTTTATGTATGAAGAAATGAGAAAAAAATTCCGCGTGTTGATGGAAAAAAAGGGCATTATTCTGCCCGGCGCCTATAATGCCTTAACTGCAATGCAGGCAAGAAAAGCTGGGTTTCGTGGAATTTATATTTCAGGCGCAGCCCTAAGCGTAAGTGCTGGAGTGCCAGATATTGGAATTTTAACTCTTAGTGAATTTGTTACGTTTGCAAAGTATATAGTTATTGGAAGTGGATTACCCTGTATATCGGACGCCGATACAGGTTTTGGTGAAGCATGTAATGTTGCACGCACAGTGCAGGAATTTGAACGCATAGGCGTATGTGGCATTCACATTGAAGATCAGATTTTTCCAAAACGCTGCGGGCATCTTATGGGTAAAAGCCTTGTTTCAGTTAATGCTATGTGCGAAAAGATTAAGGCTTCAACTCTTGCCAGAAAAGATAAAAACTTTTTAATAATTGCAAGAACCGATGCAAGATCGGTTGAAGGTTTTGATGAAGCCGTTATGCGAGCTAAAGCATATATAAAGGCTGGAGCCGATGCAATTTTTCCTGAAGCCCTAGAAACAAGAGCTGAGTTTGAAAAGTTTGCAATTAAAGTTAAGGCACCACTTCTTGCAAATATGACAGAGTTTGGAGTATCCCCGCTTCTTACAGCGCGTGAACTATTTTTTTTAGGATATAAAATGGTAATTTTCCCCGTAAGTGCCCTTCGTGTTTCAATGGGTGCTTGCACTAAATTTTATGGTGATCTTTTTGAGTCTGGTACACAAAGTGGATGGATTAAAAATATGCAAACACGTAGTGAACTTTATGATTTAATTAATTACGATGCTTATACAAAAATGGATAAAAAAGTTTCAGGATTTAGAAATAAATAAAAGAGGAGAAAAAAATGAGCGCACCGATATCTAATGTAAGACCCGATCCAGATAAAATTTTAGTTGATATTGCAAATTATGTTGATAACTTTGAAATTAAAAGTCCTCTAGCTTATGAAACAGCAAGATATTGCTTTATGGATACCCTGGGCTGTGGACTTTTAGCACTTCAGTTTCCAGCTTGTACAAAATTATTAGGACCTGTAGTTGAAGGCACCTCTGTTCCAAATGGTGTTAGGGTTCCGGCAACAGATTATGTTCTTGATCCAGTCACAGGGGCATTTAATATTGGCTGCATGATCCGATGGCTTGATTATAACGATACATGGCTTGCTGCCGAGTGGGGCCACCCATCTGATAACATGGGTGGCATTCTTGCCATCTGTGATTATTTGAGCCAAAAGAACCTTAAAGAAGGAAAGACACCACTTAAAATGCGTGATGTTTTAACCAACATGATAAAAGCACACGAAATCCAGGGTGTTATTGCACTAAAAAACAGTTTTAACCGAGTTGGCCTTGACCATGTTGTTTTAGTTAAAGTGGCATCAACGGCAACGGTTTCAAAATTATTAGGACTTAACAAGGGGCAAATTATTGATGCCGTATCTTTAGCATGGCTCGATGGACAGTCCTTAAGAACCTATAGGCACGCACCAAATACTGGTAGCAGGAAATCATGGGCCGCAGGAGATGCCACAAGTCGGGCCGTGAATCTGGCACTTAAGGTTCAAAAAGGCGAGATGGGTTATCCATCAGTTTTAAGTGCCAAAACCTGGGGTTTTTACGATGTTTTATTTAAAGGGAAAGCGTTTGAAATGCCACAGGGTTTTGGCTCGTATGTTATGGAAAACGTTTTATTTAAAATTTCTTTTCCAGCAGAGTTCCACGCACAAACTTCTGTTGAATGCGCCTTAAAACTACATCCGGCTGTGAAAAACAGACTTGATGATATTAAAGAAGTTAAAATCACATCACATGAATCGGCAATCAGAATTATTGATAAAAAAGGGCCGCTCCATAATCCTGCGGACCGCGATCATTGCATACAATATATGACGGCAATTGGGCTTATTTTTGGTGAACTAAAGGCCGAACACTATGAAAATAATGTTGCCAAGGACCCTCGCATTGATACTTTAAGGGACAAAATGACCATCGTTGAAGATAAGCGTTACTCAACAGAATACTTGGACCCAGAGAAAAGATCAATTTCAAATGCACTTGAAATTATTTTCAAAGATGACACAAAAACCGAAAAAGTTGAAGTTGAATACCCAATAGGACACAAACGCAGACGCAAGGACGGGATACCTTTACTGATTGAAAAGTTCAAAAATAATCTTAAAACCGCTTACGATAACGATAGGTGCAATTCAATTCTTAATCTTTGTATGGACGCAAAGCGTTTTGAGGACACACCAGTAAATGAAATGATGGATTTACTTAAAAAATAGTTTCATTATTTATTAAATATAAGGCCGCCAAACGAGGGGGGGCTTTTAGCGTCTTTTGTATCAGACTTTATTTGAAAAAGTTTATCAACAGAAACATCCAAATGCTTTGCAATTTTTAGTGCAGTTTCAAGGCTTGGAACACTTAGGGAGGTTTCAATTGCGTGAAGTGCCTGCCTTGATATACCACTTAGAGCCGCAAGTTCTTTTTGTGACATGTTTTTTTCATTCCTAGTGCTTTTAATGTAATTTTCAATCATAGTGGTAAAGCATACTTTACTTATTGACAATTGTAAAGCCTGCTTTACACATATTTTATTGACAAAACACACCAATCCTTATACTTTATAGTTAAAAGAGACAGGAGACCACACTATGAAAAAAACTACTGAACAAACAATATTAAAATCACTCAAGAACATTGAAAACAATTTTGCATCGCTAACAAAAAACCAGAACCTAAAATCGATTGTTACTGGTTTAAAAAAGCACAAGGGCGATTGGAAAAAAAGAATTGAGCTAATGCTCCACACCAACATAAGTGACCTTAAAAATGGCACAAAAAACGACCTTAGGGCCATCAATAAGTTCATTAATGAGGAAAAGCAAAAACTCAAGGATTTTCAAAATGCCCAGAACAAGGAAATAAAAAACATTATTAGTACTGCAGAAAAGTATTTTAACACTCAAAAGAAACGTTTTATTAAAAAGCCCGGAAAGAAAAAAACTGCTACAAAAGCTAGTGCAAAAAAAATCGCATCAAGAAAGCCCGCGATAAAAAAGGCGGCACAAAAACAAAGTGCTGAAAAACCTGCAACTGTGTAGTTTTTAAAATACATTTCTGAAAACTAAAACTTATTAGTTTAAGTGGGTTTGTGTACCCCCCCCCTTTTTTTTACGTTATCAGTCGGTGGCATTTAGGCGTGCCACCTCGTGTTGAGCGTTACACTCGTACATCCAAGTCGGGATTAATGGTCGGATGCAGTTTGAATAATTTATGGATTTATTGTCGATTCGCATTCGTTTGATCGGAGGTGCCCTCATGTTTGACGTGGTTCGCTCCGGACTGGCTGATTTTCGTGTTTTGTCTGGTCTTGGCCAGGTCTGGTTCCCCACTTCGCTTCGGTCTGGTTTGCCCAACGCCCCAAGTTCCTACATTTTCTTCGTACCTTTCCACTTATTATGTTGAAAACACAAAATCTGTAAATTTGAAATAGTGTGTGTGCCTTGCATTGAAAAAGGTTTTTTGTGGTCAATTTCAATTCCATGT
>CAZQUK010000023.1:0-17677 GCA_964596435.1 uncultured Oligoflexia bacterium | reverse complement strand
AATATAAGAAGTCAAAGGACGAAGAACGAAAAAACCAAAAATAAAAAGCGAAACAATAATTACAATATATGTAACATGCTTATCTTTTTTCTTTTCCATTTTTGCACTTAATTACCGAGTCCGGAAAATCCCATAAATGCCATTGCTAAAATACCGGCTGTAATTAGCCCAATTGCAGCACCTTTTAGTGGCTTTGGGATATCGACTGTTTCAAATTGTTCCCTTAATCCTGCAAAAATAATTAGTGCCATTGCAAAGCCAAGAGCACTTGCAAAGGAAAAAATTAACGCTTGCAGGTAACCATATCCACTTGTAATGCATAGTATTGTCACACCTAAAATTGCACAGTTTGTAGTAATTAACGGTAGAAAAATTCCAAGAGCCTCAAATAAATTTTTTGCCAGTTTTTTCATAACTATTTCAACAAATTGAACAAGGCTAGCTATTACTAATATAAAGACAATTGTTTGCAGGTATCCAAGTGCAAGTGGGTTTAAAATGTAATGTTGAATGGGCCAGGTTACAACAACACTTAGGGTCATTACGAATATTACGGCCATGCTCATTCCGCTTGCGGTTTCTATTGATTTTGAAACTCCAAGGTAGGGACATATACCCAAAAATCTTGCAAAAATTACGTTATTAATAAGTATGGCTCCAAGCACTAAAGAACCAATTGAGGCAAGGGTTAATGGTTCGGTGGTCATGGTTCATACCTTCCTTTCGTTTAGATAATTTACGGATGCAAGCATCAGGCCCAGAGTGATAAAAGCGCCTGGTGGCAGGATCATGATTATAATGGGGGAAAAAGAACCGGGCATAAGGGCCGCTCCAAAAATTGTTCCATTTCCAAAAATTTCACGAATTGAACCCAGCATTGTTAATGATAGAGCGAACCCGAGGCCCATCGAAAAACCATCAAGCGCTGAATACAGTATATTATTTTTACTTGCAAAAGCTTCAGCGCGGCCAAGGATTACGCAGTTAACAACAATAAGCGGAATAAAGATGCCAAGAGCCTTGTGAAGACCGGGGACATAGGCGTGAAGAACCATATCTACAATTGTTACAAAAGTTGCAATTACAACAATGAAGGCCGGGATTCTTAGTTTTTGTGGAATTACGTTTCTAAGTAGAGATATGGCAATATTTGACATTGTTAGCACTACCAGTGAAGCAAGTCCCATTCCAAGACCATTTTCAGCAGAAGTAGTAACGGCCAGCGTTGGACACATACCAAGGAGCATTTTAAGTACAGGGTTTTCTGACCATACGCCTTTTGTGAAAATACTTTTTGCAGAGAGTTTTTTCTTACTCATTTTTATTTTCCTCCTTGGTGCAACCACAATCGTTAAGGTCTATGTTCCCCAGGCCTTCAATACCACGGCGAACGGCAAGTGTTACGGCTCTGCTTGTAATTGTTGCTCCAGTAATAGCGTCCACATCACCACCATCTTTTTTTACTTTGAAGTTAAAACTTTTAAGTGATTTATTCACGAATTGATTTATAAACGCGGGCTCACTTGCTTTTGTTCCAAGGCCGGGGGTTTCCATGGTTTTTAGAATTTTTACTTTCGAAATAAAACCTTCGTTATCAATACCAAAAATGACACCAAGTTCACCAGAAAAGCCCGTGTAAACAGTACTTTCAACGGCGAATCCAATAAGTTTACCTGCTTTTTTGGTGTGGTAAATGGTGAGTTTGGCCTCTTTTTCTTTGGTGGGCTGATTTTCGGTTGTAGGGTCGTTATCAAAACCAGGCATTACTTGCGCCAGGGCGTTTTGAAGTTCCTTTTTTATTGCCGCTTTAATTGGTTCTTCTGTAAGTTTATTTACAGAAGCAAGTGCTAGCCCCGCAACAGTGGCGATAATAAAAACCGGAACAATAATTTTTGGTGAAAGTCTTTCTTTTGTCATTTTGAAACCACCTTTCTTGGCTTCGTGGGGGTTCCAAAAATTTTTGGTTTTGTCCATTTATCAATTAATGGAACAAGGCCGTTCATAATTAGTATTGCAAAACTAACACCCTCCGGGTACCCGCCCCATAGCCTGATTACTGCCGTAATTAAACCACAACCAAAACCAAAAATAAGGTGTCCCTTAAAAGTCATTGGTGAACTCACCATATCTGTTGCCATATAAAAGGCGCCAAGCACTAAGGAGCCAGTTGCTAAATGAAAAATTGGGTTTGCATATTTTGTGGGATCAATGAGCCAGAAAATGCCAGTAAAAATACCCAAGGTTGCGATGTAGCTTAGCGGAATCTGCCAGGTAATGACTTTTTTATAGAGCAAGAAAAAGGCGCCAAGAAGGAGCATGAAAATAGAAACATCACCAAGGCACCCCCCCTTATTAAATATAATATAATTAAAAAGGTCAGTGTTTTGAAACAAATCGATAAATTTATTCCAGCCATCTTCTTTGAGTACACCAAGTGGGGTGGCGGATGATATTCCATCAAGTTTAATTAATGGATCTATTGCTTTATCCATTTGATTAACGCCAAACCATGTGGTCATTTGAACCGGAAAAGAAAGAAGCAGGAAAACACGGGCAACAAGCACAGGGTTAAATGGGTTTCTGCCAAGTCCGCCAAAGACGTGTTTACCAAGGCCCATCGCGATTAGAGAACCGATTAAGATTACCCACCATGGAGATGCTGGTCCTAAATTCAAGCCAAGTAAAATACCTGAAACCAGTGCACTTCCATCAAAAGCAGTTTTAATTGATTCGGAAGAGTTTTTTCTGAAAAGAGAAAATATGTACTCAAAAGAAAGTGTGAAAATTACACTTAACCCCATTACCCAAATTGCGCGCATTCCAAAGGCCCAAAAGGACCAAAGAGTAATTGGGATCATTGAAATTACAACGGTGTACATTACGCTTGGAACATTGATCCCATCGTTTAAGTGCGGTGAGCATTGTAGAATCAGTTTTCCAATTTTATTTTCCACGGTGTCAGTGCTCATTATTTGGCTCCTTTTTGTTTTTTCATGGCGGCAAGTCTTAGTTCATACTTTGCAAGGCGACACCACTCAGTGAGTCGTATGTGGGCCGGACACGCATACGCGCAGCTTCCGCATTCTATGCAAGCGTTTGCATCGCTGATTTTATCGAGTTGTGAAAATTTTGTATTTTTCATGATTTCGTTTGGAACAATGCACATCGGACATACCTTGACGCATGTTCCACAGCGAATACACGTTTCCTCTTTGAAACTATCTATTTCGTCTTTGGTTAGAAATAATATTCCACTAGTTCCCTTTGTTACAGGGGTGTCTATACGGTTTGTGGTTTTTCCCATCATGGGGCCGCCAAATACAATTGCTGCAATTTCATCCTTGGTTCCACCACAAAAATTCAAAAGTTCTTCTCCTGAAATTCCTATTGGGACAAGTAGGTTTTGTGGATTTCTTACAGCACGACCAGAAACAGTCAGAAGCCTTCTTGCTAGTGGCCTTTCAAATTGAACTGCTTCATAAACTGCAGCAGTCGTGCCAACGTTTTGGATCAGTACGCCGGCATTTGCGGGGAGTCCGCCAAGAGGGATTTGCCGCCTTAGGGCCGCATCGGTTAATTGTTTTTCGCCACCCTGTGGGTAAAATGTTTTTGCGGTCACAACTTTTATGTTTGGGTATTTTGAAGCGGCATCTTGCATGCTTTTAATTGCGTCGGGCTTATTGTCTTCAATAACAACAAAACCATATTTGGCATCAAGGGCTTTTAATATTATTAAGAGGCCATAAATAATCTGATGCGGGAAGTTTCGCATCAGACATTCATCAGATGTGAGATATGGTTCGCACTCGGCCCCGTTAATTAATACAGTATCGATTTTAGTTCCGGGCGGTGGGGATAGTTTTACATAAGTTGGAAACGTGGCCCCACCCATACCAACTATTCCGGCTTCCTTTACTTTTTCAACAATTTCTTTTTGTGTAAGCTTTGAAAGATCAGGCTCGGGAGGGCTTTTTTCAAAATCAGGAAAAGCATCCTGATCGGCCTTTACATCAATTTGTATTGTTGTTCCCTGTGCGCCGAGAAGATTTCTATCCTCAATTTTTTTTATTTTTCCTGCAAGCGGTGTGTGAACGCAGGCACTTATGAAGCCTGAGGTTTCGCCGATTTTTTGCATTGCAGTTACGTCGGCCTTAACTTCAACTTTTACATCTGCAGGTTTTCCAAGAACCTGGTTCATGTGTATTCTTAATTCCTTTGGATTTGGAACTTTTGTGAATCTACCACTGTCGGTTAGTTGTTTGTTTTCTTTTGGGTGCACACCACCTTTTGTAAAAGTAACCTTATTTTGAATGCGTTTAAGAGTTTTTTGCATTTTTATTCTCCTCGATTAACCCTGACCCTGAGGTGTTTGTGCTTCCTTTGCTTTTGTAGCAAGCAGGGCTTGGCGTTTTTTTTCTTCCTTCTCTTTTTTTGCAGCTTCCTTTTTTTCTAAAAAGCCCTCAGGATATCTGGATTTTCTGTCTACATTTTTTATTAGTGTGTCAATGGTGTTTGGTTTGCAGTGCTCAGTGCACTCACCACAGGCGTTACACTTTTCATAATCGATAACGAAAAGATTATTCTCTT
This sequence comes from uncultured Oligoflexia bacterium, assembly GCA_964596435.1. Classification (GTDB taxonomy): domain Bacteria; phylum Bdellovibrionota; class UBA1018; order UBA1018; family CAZQUK01; genus CAZQUK01. Next base: position 13,090 of record CAZQUK010000023.1, on the reverse strand, counting down.
CGTGGATGGAGCTATGAGGACAATTTTTCTCACACATTTTGCAGGCAATACAGCCAACCGAGCAGTAGTTCTTTACGAGCAGACCTTTATCGTGTGAACTGCAGGCAATTACAACGTCTTTGCTTTCTGGAGCTAGAGTAATAATATTTCTTGGGCAGGCTTCAACACATTTTCCACAGCTTGTGCATTTTTCACGCACAATTTCAACAATTCCATTTTTTTCGATAATCGCATCGTACTGGCAGACATTTATACATGTACCGAAACCTATGCAGCCAAACTGGCAAAGTTTTGTGGATGTTCCGTGAATGTGGGCGGAGCGACAATCACGTGCCCCGTTATATGCACCAAGCTCTTTTGCTGAAGATATATTACCCTTACAAAAGACGACCGCAATTTTTTTCTCACCAGCGGCAATTTCCTGTCCGAGAAGTTTCCCAATTTCCTGCATGCCGTCTGAACTATTTACGGGGCAGGTGATGCCAGTGGTTCCATTAACTAAGGCTTCCGCCAGCGCTTTGCAACCAGGCAGTCCACAACCGCCACAGTTGCTACCGGGTAGAAGTTCCTCAACTTCTGCGATTCTTGGATCTTCAAAGACATAAAAAACTTTTGCAGCAATAAAAAGAAGGCCCGCGCAGATAATTCCAAGTCCTCCCGTAACGAGCACCGCCCATGTAATATCAGTCATTTTCAACCTCCAGAGGTGTGACCGTAATAAGTCTTTTTTTCCAAAAAACTTTTGTGGCCAAAATAATAAAAGCAGCAATTACCAGAAGCGAACAAAGTACCCCAAAAAAAGTACCAAGGTTTGCATCCTTAAGGCCAAGCTTCGCTCCAAGCGCGGCCCCTAAAACTGCAAAAATAACTATTATTATTGAAGGGATAAGATAAATCAAAGCTGAGCCTTTTACCACATTTTTTGCATTAGTTTTTATACTGACCCTTTGGTTTTGGTTTAAACCGTGTGATGGGACTTCAATAATTTTATCATTTTTCTCCCCTGCAAAAGTGCATTTCGCATCGCAGCTTTTACATGCGGAGTTTACGGTAACTTTAATAAAGGCTTTTTTGTCATCAATTTTAATTATTGTACCTGTTTGAGTGATCTGATTATTGGTAGTCATTTCCCTGGTGGATTCCTATAAGTGTGTTAGTTACCACAGTCCGAAAAGGAAAAGGAGCATGTTTGTAAACTGTTAGGATGAAAAACCGTCTGTTATGTATGACTTAGTAAAAAACGTGTAAAAACAAACATATATTAACCAGTAGTTAAGCTCCAAAATATTTTAACGCGCAACGATAATATTAAATAAGTTTTTATGCTGGGGTATATTTTGTCTTAGTGCATGCTTGGCAACTTTATAGTGATTTTTGAGCAAGCGTAATCAGCTCTTTTGCATTATCAATACTTTTGGGGCTAAGTTTTGGACCACCAAGCATTCGGGCAAGTTCTTCAATTTTTTCTTTTGTTTTTAGTTCCTGAATTTCAGTTAATGTTCTTTTTTTCTCTGTGCGTTTTCTCACGCTTAGGTGGTGGTCAGCAAAAGAGGCGACCTGTGGAAGGTGTGTAATGCAAATTACCTGATGCAGTAGTGATACGGATTTTAATTTTTTACCAACCTCAAAAGCAGTTTGTCCTCCAATACCGGAATCAATTTCATCAAATAAATAAACACCAACCCCACCCTGCTGTGAAAGAACCCTTCTTATGGCAAGCATTATTCTAGAAAGCTCACCTCCGGATGCAATTTTCCCAATAGGAAGTGATTTTTCGCCCTCATTTGTTTTTATAATAAAACTGATTGAGCTTGGCCCCAGTGTTAATGACCATTCATCTGGTTCATCTTTGTGTGTTATGTCAATAATGAATTTTGCATCTTTCATGTTTAAATCAGAAAGTTCTTTAGTAACAAGATTCTGTAAGTTAACAGCAATTTTTTTTCTTTTGTTTGAAAGTGCAAGGGCTGCTTTTTTGAGTATCTTTAATAAATCTTCGTGTTCTTTTTGCAGCGATACAACCCTGTCTTGTATGTTAATAAGCTTTTCTTTTTCTTCTTCAAACTGTTTAAGGGCATTCTTTATGTCTTTTGCGTCAGGTCCAAATTTTCTTTTAAGATCCGAAATTAGTGATAACCTATCTTCAACTTCTTCTAAAAGTTTTGGATCAGACTCAATTGTATTAAAATAACGGTTAATTTTTAAACTTGCTTCTTCGGTTTCCATAAGGGCCCGTTCAAGTTGTTTGTGGATATCTTCGCTTTTAGGATCAATGGATAAAAGTTTTTCTGTCTCACCAAGGGCCCGGCGCAAAAGCTGAATATTCCCCTGCTCCTCGTTATCTAAAATTTCAGTAAGGTTCTTTCCAATTGAAATTCTTTTTTCTGCAGATTTTAAGGTTTGTTTTTGCGCCTGTAGTCCTTCGTCTTCCCCATCAGAAATTGCAGCTTTTTTTATTTCATCAATCTGGAACTTTAAAAAATCGAGTTTTTGATTTCTTTCAAGTTTTGTATTTTCAATTTCATCCAGTTCTTTTTTGATTTCGCGCAGGCGCGTGAGGTTTTCTCTGAACCCTTGAGTTTCTTTTTCGTGGCCGGCATATTTATCAAGAAGATCCATTTGTGTGCCAGTGCGTAAGAGTGATTGGTGCTCGTGCTGTGAACAAAGATCAACCAGGCCCTCGGCAATTTTTTCTAAAATTGCAAGTGTTGCAAGTTCCCCGTTAATAAAAATTCTGTGTTTTCCCTGGTTGTTAATAATTCTTTTTATTAACAGTTGATTACTTTTATGTTCGTAACCATGGGTTTCAAGGCGTGGCCCTATCCACGGAATGTTTTTTATGTCGAATAAACCCTCAATTTGAGCCTCTTTTGCGTCGGTTCTAACCATGTGTGCGCCAGCGCGACTTCCCAGTAAAAGTGAAATGGCTTCAATGACGATGGATTTACCGGTTCCCGTTTCGCCAGATAAAACATTTAACCCTTTTTGAAATGAAACCTCGGCATCATTAATAATAACAAAATTATTTATTCTTAATGTTTCAAGCATTTTGTTTTCCCTTTGTTAATGTTCCACCTAGTATCTTAATCCAAAACTTAATTTTTCTCTGAGTAGTGAAAAATAGTCGCGAGTAGCAATTGTAATTAGTTGAAGCTTGTGCTTTTTATATTTTTTTATTTCAATAATATCGTTTTCTTTAAGACTTATGGCTTCCTGACCATCAAGAGTGAGGAGCACCTGGCCCGGGCGGCGCGCAAGTCTTAGTTTTATTGTTGATTCGTCAGAAATAACAATCGGTCTATGGGTAATGCTGTGGGCACAAATTGGTGTAATAACAAGTGCCGGAAGCGAGGGTTCTACAAAGGGTCCACCTGCGGCTAACGAGTATGCGGTTGAACCTGTTGGCGTGCTTATAATAACGCCATCCCCTTTGACTGTTGTAACATCTTTGTCATCGATTAAAATGTTTATGTCTATGATTCTTGCAATTGCACCTTTTGAAATAACAACATCATTAACAACCGGGCTTGAATAAATTATTTTGTTTTTACGCTTAAGTGTCATCTCTGCCAAACTTCTTGTTTGAATTATGGCCGACTTGCTTTCAAATATTTTTCTCATGGCCTCAATGGCTTCGTGTTTTTTTACCTCGGTTAAAAAGCCAAGCTGACCCAGGTTAATGCCCATGATTGGAACACTATGGCTATTAATTAATCTTGCGATACTTAAAAAAGTTCCATCTCCGCCAATTACAACGATCAGGTCACATTTAGTCAGTAACTCACTTTTTTTAATAATTTTTATAGGTAAGGTTGTTTTTGATTTTTGCGTGCTTGAGTTTTGACGCGACACTTTTTTGTGGAGTTCGTTATAAAGGGGTCTGCTTTCTTCGGCAAAAAAAAGCTCATAACCCTTTGATATTATAAACTGTGATAAATCGAGCGTGACTAAAAAAGCCTCCGGATGTTGGTGTTTGACTACTAGGCCAATTTTATCTAATTTAAGGCGTGTGCGATTAATGATCATTTGACCTGATTTATTATCAGGTGCTTGTTGTGGTCGTCCACTTTAATGTGCTAAATGTAACCCACCGATTAGAAAGGGTAAATTTTGAGCATAGACCTTTTTGACTTTGCAACTGAAAAAAATTCATCACTTAACGACTCATCACAAGGTGGTGATAGTCATAGAGAGTCGCCATTGGCTTATAGAATGAGACCCTTAAGCTTGGATGAATTTTGTGGTCAGGAAAAAATTTTAGGTGAAGGCAAGCCACTTCGAAAGTGGATAGAAACCGACAGGGTCCCATCACTAATTTTTTGGGGTCCACCAGGGTGCGGGAAAACAACGCTTGCCAGGCTTATTGCAAAAACAACAAAAGCGCGATTTGAATCAATTAGTGCAGTTTTAAGCGGTGTTAAGGATATTAAGGAAATTGTTTCAAGAGCAAAGGAAACAAGAAAACATTTTGATAAGCGTACAATCCTTTTTGTTGATGAGGTCCACAGATTTAATAAATCACAACAAGATTCACTTTTGCCTCACGTTGAGGCTGGTACTGTTTTTTTAATCGGTGCAACAACAGAAAATCCTTCTTTTGAACTTAATAGCGCCCTTTTATCAAGAGTAAGAGTGATGCGTTTTGAGGGTATTGGTGAGGATAATTTAACAAAACTTCTAAAACGCGCACTTCTAGATTCCAAAAGAGGACTTGGCGGTTTTTTTAATTTAACTGATGATGCTTTTTCTTGGTTATCAAGAACTTCAGATGGAGATGCAAGACGTGCGCTGACTTCACTCGAAAACATAGCTCTTTTTGTAGGCAAAAATAACGAAGCACAAGCCGGGTCCGGGCAAGCCTTACTAGATATTGAAGATGTTAAAAAAGCCCTGGAATCAGCCATGGAGAGGCAGCCTTTAATTTATGATAAATCGGGTGAGGAACATTACAACGTAATATCAGCTTTTATTAAAAGTTTAAGGGATAGTGATCCACACGCGGCGCTTTATTATTTGGCGCGTATGCTTGAATCTGGTGAGGATCCAATGTTTGTTGCAAGACGTATGGCAATTTTGGCAAGTGAGGATATTGGTAACGCAGATCCAAGAGCAATTATGGTTGCAATGGCCGTTAAGGAGGCTTGTGAATTTATTGGAATGCCCGAGTGTAGAATTAATCTTGCTCAAGGTGTAACTTACCTAGCGCTGGCCCCAAAAAGTAACGCAAGTTATGTTGGCATTAGCGATGCTATTAAAACGGTTCGCGAAACAGGTGCGCTCACGGTCCCAATGCATTTAAGAAATGCAGTAACGGGTTTGATGCGAAAAGAGGGATATGGTCAGGGTTATAATTACGCACATTCAAATAATGGCGGCACCGTTAAGCAAACACATTTGCCAGACAAATTACTTGGCAGAAAGTTTTATTATCCAAAAAGCATCGGCCTGGAAATAAAGTTTCAAGAAAAGCTTAAAGAATTGGACCCGCTTTTTGAAAAATAAAGCTGCGCGGATTGCTAGCGCTACCGAAATCAGGTGCTTTTTATGAAATTAAACGCCGCAGCGTGGGGCTTGTCAAAAACTTGACGATTTGAAGAGCAAAGTGTTTTTTTTGACAGTTTTTGATCCTCTTATGTATTAAAAATATTCAGGAATTTAGTAGGCAAAAAAAGCCATAGTAAAATATACATAATAATAATTTAAGGACCTTATACTTTTAATCCCCCCCTTTTCTTTCGTGCCCTTATTGGTCATAATAATAATTGAGGTTAGCGTTGTTTAGTTGTCCGTATGAACAATAGGGGCAATGTGATGTGATGTAGTAAATTTTTCCAGGAGTCATGGAGGACGAATGGGTCTAAAATTTGACCCCATGGGTGGCGGTCAGCTCAAGGAAGCGCTGAACAAAATAATTGAAATTGAGCGCCAGCCTATACAAAAGCTTGAACAGCGAAAAGCCATCGAGCAGGCTAAGTACGATTTGTTTAAGCAATTCAAAACGAAATTTAGTGACTTCACTGCAGCATTAAACGAAATTTCAGATCCTAAAAAATTTAAAGAACTAAAAGCAGATGCCGGTGATGGTGCGAATCTTGTTGAAGTTAAGCTTGATAAAAACACCGCTAAAACAGGGACATATAATCTTTCCGTAGAACAAATCGCAAAACATACATCAGTAATCACGAATGGTTTTTCGTCACCGGATGAACCCGTAATTGGCATGGGTTTTATTGTTATGCAAAAACTCAACGGAGACGATGGCGAGGTGTTTATTGATGAGGGTGAATCCAGCTTAAGGACCATGGCAAATATTATTAATTCAGAAAAAGATTGTGCCGTAAAGGCCACACTTATTCAGGATTATGCAGATTACGAAAAGCCATGGAAACTTTTAATAACCGCCAAGGAAGAAGGCTTCGATCAGCAAATTGACTTTCCACATTTTTATTTTTTAGATGGCGACGAGGACTTCTGGGTGGATGATGACCATGAGGCTGACAACGCTGCTTTAACTATTGATGGCTTTGATATTGAGGCTAAAACAAATAATATTGCTGATTTTTTAGAAGGTGTGCACCTTCGAATTCGTGATGCAGATCCTGATAAGGTTTTCACGTTAAGTATTACAGAAGATAAGGAAAAAATTACTGAAAAGGTTAAAAAAGTTGTTGATCAGGTTAACGGGGTTTTGGAGTTTATTAACAAGCAAAACGCGATAGATGAAAGCACTGATACAAGATCAACCTTTGCGGGTGATACCGGGCTTCAAATAATTGAATACAGATTAAGAAACGTGCTCCATGAAGGTTATCCCATTGGGGACCCAGACTCGAAGGATTTTAAATGGGTTTGGGGAAACCAGTTGGGTATACAGTTTCAAAGAAGCGGTCTTTTGGGTTTTGATGCTGAAAAATTTAAAACCGCAATGGAAAAAGATTATGACTTAATTGAAGAAGCCATTGCGGGTCCATACGGTTTTGCCGCACAAATGAACAAGGTAATACAGGGATATACAAGGTCATACGATGGTTTAATAACCATGCGAGATAAGGTTATGCAGGAACGTATTAAACAATTTGATACACAGATTGCAAACAAAGAAAGACAGATAGAGAAAAAAACCGAAGCGCTTACGGGAAGATTTTCAAGACTTCAGGGCGCGCTAAACACACTCAAGGGTCAGCAGCAGTATTTGAATGCTTCTCTTGGATCACAAGGAGGCGGTAGTTCGGTAAGTCAACTTTTGGGATAAGAATGGAGGAATAACAGATGCCACAAGGAGCCGGAGCAAATAAATATAAAAGAGCGGCCATTACAACTGCGGGAAGAGGACAGATACTTATTTTGCTTTATGAAGAAGCAATTAGAAGTGTGAAAAAAGCAATTATTGCTCTTGATAATAATGACAGAGCCACAAAGGGACTCGGAATTGGAAAGGCTCATGACATTGTTAACGAGCTTATAAACAGTTTGGATTTTAAGGTTGGCGGAAAAGTGGCCCAGGATCTTGAGGCGCTTTATAATTTTATGATTGATCAGTTACTAAAGGCCAATCTTGAAAACAATAAAGAACCACTAATGAATATTCAAAAAATATTAGAGGATCTTTTGGGTGCGTGGAGAGTGGCAGTTAAGGATTTTAATAAAAAAAATGGAGCGGTTTGAATATGGCCCTACTTAAAATTCTAAAAAGCAAAAACCGGTTGTTAAGAAAACTTTATGAGCTTTCGGAAAAGAATTTGCAATACTCAGATGAGGAGTTTTTGGAAAATTTGTCTGGTTTTGAAAACGGTCGGGAAAAAATTCTAAAGACACTTGCGCTTTACGATAAAAAGGTGAACGAAATAATTGCAAAGCTGGAGCCTGAACACAGAACCAGGGTGCTTATAGATAATGTAAGAGCCTCGATACAGGCCAAGGATAAGCTTTTAGAAAATATTATTCAAAAAGATGACTTAATAATGAAGAAAATAGAAAATTTGAGAGAAAAAATAATACAAGAGGCATCGCAGGAAAGAAAAAATAAATCAACAATGAGTAAATTTAAAAGTAAATGGGTATCAGAAACCGGAGAAGGGGTAGATAAAAGATTATGAAAAACATAGAAAACGATATCAGAAAGCTGATTAATAAAAATCCTATAGATGGTGAACTTGAAATTGTAGATATGATAAAAATACCGGCGCATTCTGACCCCATGGTTAGAATACGAACGCTTGAGGAGGCACTAGATGAATTTGATTCATCCGAAAAAACAAGTGGTGTGAGTTATTTGGTTCAAGTAAGGCCAAAAAGGAATAATGGAGAAAGCAAAAAAACAGCTGAGCAACCCATGCGCGAGGAAAAAGCTGCTTTGGTGGCTGCAGAAAAAGCTTCTAAAAAAATACACATAAAACCATATGTCGATGAGACAAGTATGTATCTTGATGACGGAAACTTAAATGTTCCGTATTTAAGAAAAAGTGCAAAGTTGCTATTAGAAAGTGGGGACTATAAACTTGCAAAAAATATTTTTGTTTCAATATTAAAATCTGGAAGTCATACTTCATATGCACTATATGGAGTTGGTTTTTGTTTTGAAAAAGAAGGAAACCTTGAAGAGGCTCGAAAAAACTATGAGGAGTCGATTGTTTTTGAACCATTTTTGGGAACCTTTAAGCGTTTAGCCTCTGTTCTTATAAGGCAAAAACGAGATAGCGATGCTGTTAACGTTATTGAAAGAGCACTGCTTGAAAGTGGTCTTTCAAGGGTTGATAGCGTTGAGTTACACAAAACATGTGGAAATTGCTTGTTGAGGTTGGAGCGAAGTGACGAAGCGGAAAGACACTATAAAAAGGCCCTTATTTTGGACCCATCGGCAGATGAGATTCAGTCAAACTTGGGTGCTTTATATTTACAAAGGGGTAAAACAAAAGATGCTATTAGGTATTTTGAAGATGCGGTTGCATCAAGCCCAAAAAACACAAAGGCTCTTTTTGGTATTGGTACCGCGTATTTGGCAGAAGGCAATAAAAAAAGCGCGTATGCGGCTTTTGCAAACCTTCTTGAAATAAATTTAAATAATCCAACAGCGATTTTTTATTTAGTTAAGCTTGCATATGAACTAAAGGACTATGTTCGGGCCGAAAAAATTGTTAGTGAGTTTGTGGATGTGGCGCCTGTAAATATAAATTTACTTTATAGTTTGGCAGGACTTAGGTTTCATCTGGGTAAACTTAAAGAGGCAAGGCAAACTTTAAACAATATATTACGCGTAAAGCCGGACCACATAGGGTCACATGATTTGCTTGAGAGAATTGAAAGACATGGCGCGGTAAATAGTTAAGTAAAGCAGAAAAAACAAAGATTATTACTTCTGTCAGGAGGACGGATGGAAAAAAACAAGGATGTTAATTTAATCAACCCCAAAGCAGCAGAAGACTCAAAAGAACTTGAGGCGCTTCTTATTGGCTTTTTGTCAGCTCTTATGGCTGAGCAGGGTGTGGTGCAGAATAACGGGCATTCTGATTTAAGTTCAAAGGACAATTTAGATAAAAACGGAAGCGAAAATCCGACAAACTCCCCAGGACTAAACGTCCAAAACAAGTCCAAAGGGCAGGCCTGATGAGTCACATTAAAATTGTCACAGGAACTAATGCAATGAAGATGCTTGTTGTCCAGCTGGGCGATGCTGCCGATGTTTTAAGGTCCCTGATGGCGCTCAGGGGTGCTAAGCAGAATTATCCTCAAATAGATATCCATTTTATTGTGAGGAAAAAACATTCAGAACCATTAAAATATGTTTCATGGATAAGCAATATATATGAACTTGATGTTGATGGAATTGTTGGGCCTTTATTAAGAAAAGAAAGTACAGAAGAATTTGCGCTGGAAAAAATTATTAACTGGTTAGCGCAGTTTTCGGATCAGAACTGGGACTTTGTTGTGAACTGGACCTTTGATGAAATTAGTAGCTATTTAATGGCGCTAATTCCAGGTTCAACTAAGCTTGGTTATTCAAGATATAGAGATTTAAGTCTTTCACATGCGGATGGTTGGAGCCAGTATGTTCAAAGTACGCGCGCGTCACTGATTTCGCAAAATATTCACCTTACGGATATTTACGCAACCCAATTACTTACGGCAATTCAGGTAATGATTGGCGAACCACAAGCAGATAAGGATTCATCAATTACTAATAAAAATTTCTTTGAATTTGAAAAAAATGATCATGACATTGAGGTTTCAAGAAACGATTACGAAAAAAAATGGATTGCAGTATTTGTCGATGCCGAAAAAAATAATCATAATTGGACCGAGAAAAATTGGGCGCATCTTATAAGTGAAATTATTAGTAATCACCCGGAATGCCATATCGTTCTAATGGGTGATAAAAAGGCTGCAAAAATAAATAAACGAATTCTGAATAATCTTGAAGATTGGGAAATTAACACAAAAAAAATAATTTCCTTAATTGGTGATGAGGATTTTTCGGTTACTGCCCAAATAATTTCAGAATGCAGATGGGTTGTTACAGAAAATGCAGCGGTTTTACAGCTTGCGGGACTTTTGGGAACCAGAATACTTTATATTAGCAAGGATTCGTTTATAAATTTTGATAAATCACCATATGGAAATGGTCACTGGATAGTTTCATTGGGTTCAGAAAGAACCACACAAGAGCATTTACGTGAAAGTCTGGTTGATGAATATTGCTTTTCAGAGCTTGTATATTTTGTCTGGAAATATGCCTCACACGAATGGGTTCATGGACGGAATTTAACGCTTTCGGATTATTTAACAGGGTACGGGATAGAGATAGATAAAATTAAATCTATAAAAATATCCCGATCAAAAGTTAGAAGTATGACTCATGGTGGTGGCGTTTGCTATGAGCTTATGAATAATTTGCCAATTAATGGCGAAGAATGGGTCGCTCAGGTTGTTGGATATTTAGCAAGATCCTGGTACTGTGGCTGGGCACCAGAGCCTGCGAATGAAGTTGAGCGAGATAGAATAATGCCCGAGATTGTTCGAGAATTAAGAATGCTTATTGAGCCAGCTTCGGTTTTAAAGCAGCTTTATTCAAAATCAATTATGATTTCAAACGAAATTTCTCAGGTTGCCTCTAAACTTCGCTCACAAAATATTGTGGATATTGAACATAAACAAAGGTTGTCTGTTTTAGGGGGGGAGCTTGCGGAGTTAGAAAAACTTGCAGAAAAATTATCTGCAATTCATCCATATTTTACAATATTTACTTCCCTTTCAAAAGTAATGATGCACAACTTAAACGACGCTAATCTTAAAAGATTAGGCGAACAGGGTGCAATGGCTTATGGGCAACTACTTGAGGGTGTGAAATTATTTGAAGAATGGATTCGTGCGACAATCAACGTGGTTCGCCCACAAGAGGTTGTTCAGAATAAGTTTAGGACGGCAAAAATAATTCCGCTTAAATCACTACAATGAATTTATCCGCTACTGGTTGGTGGATTCAAGAATGGCAGCTCCATATTCGTTTTCGGGTGGAGCGAGCTGGGTTGAAAGTATTTTTATTGAGTTCCATGTTGATGCACCAATGATGGTTGTTGGGTAATTTTGATTCCCTGTGGCACCCTTAAGTCCGGCAGAATACGCAATTGTGCTATCAACCTTGGCAACAACCTGAAGTCCTGTTTCTGCGGGGGCCGAAAGCCCCTCAAGTCTAATAAGATGTGATCCATCAGACATTTGGTACACTAAAGCAATTCCGCTTACGGTTTTGCCATTTAGACCTGTAAAATTGCCTTGTGCAACAATTTGACCAGAGCTTGGTGCGGGATCATTTATTTTAACGGTTCCAAGCTCAGTGCTTCCGCATGATGCAGTAAAAAAAACAGACGCACACATTATGCCAAAGAAAATATTATTGCGGCGCCGGGTCATCATGATAATAAAAGAGCACTCCTTTCCAGATTATCGAAAAATATAAAGATAAACATTAACATTTTATATGGACTTTAATAAGAAGAATTCAGTATTCTTACAAATATGAAAAGTATTGTAATCATATCCAAGGCCTTTGTTTTGGTGCTTTTCTTTGGCCTTCCCATAATGTTCATGGGTTTATTAATACAAAATTGGCCTGGGGCAGCGTTGGGCTTTGTGCTTGCGGGACTTGCTTGCCTGTTTGTTTCCATGATGTCAGAAAGTATTACAATTAAATTCTATAAAGCCAAAAAATCACGGGGTGATGATAATATTTATGAAACAATTAGGTACAAGGGGAATTGGAGGGTTGCCACATTTTCTGACTCTTCAATTAATGTTGTTGTTTCGCGCGCCCTTTTTGGAAGAGGTATTGTCTTACTCAGTCACGGGGCGCTATCCCTTCTAACTAAGGAAGAGCTTTATGTTTTACTTTTAAATTGCGAAAAAAGATTATTTTCACGGGGTATTGTTTTTTCAAGTTTTTGTGGGGTTGTGGCGTCCCTTTTTTTTCGCCTTTTTTTGGGGTTTTGGAAAAAACCAGATTTGAATAATCTTGAAAATGATAATTTTACTAAAGGAGCCGAATTGAGACTGAGTCCGGTGGGTGCAATATTTTTTTTGATACTGCGTTCCTGGTTAATGTGGATACTGAATCTTGGGCGGATCTGCGGTGATCCCCCTTTAATGACTTCAAGAGAGAGAGAGACTTGGGTGAGCGTTAAGCATAAAATGAAACGCTTTTTACCGCTTCAAAATTATGATCCATTTGGCGGGGTGTTTAATTACAGCATTTTTATTTGGTAATTATTTCAAATAAACGTGTAGTAGGTTTGGTTCTAACATTGTATCGAGGGGGGAATATTATGAGCGTTAATGATAATGAGAAATATCCAAAAATTGATCTCACAACGTTTTTTCTTTCGATTTCTTCGGCAGCATGTATGGGGCTTGGTATTGTTGAAGACGAATCGACAGATAGGCCCACAATAGATCTGGAATTAGCAAAACAGAATATTGATCTGCTTGAGCTTATGAAAGAGAAGACAGCGGGCAATCTAACAAAAGATGAAGATCAGCTTTTGGATAATTTGCTTTTTGAAACAAGAATGCGTTTTGTTGAGGTACAAAAAAAAAAAAA
>CAZQUK010000022.1:0-17694 GCA_964596435.1 uncultured Oligoflexia bacterium | reverse complement strand
GAGAGTTTTTTTCGTTTTTACACTTATATTTGGGGAAATTTCTGCGTAAGTTACCACGCCTTTTAGTAAAACAAAAATAAGTGTAAAAACGAAAAAAACTCTCACACAGAAAATATAACACAGAACAATATGAATATGAAATTTATTGAAATGCTCTAAGCCCCCAAGGCGAGGGGGTGAGGGATTGAGGAGCTTTTGCGCCGAACAAAGAGATATAAGGTTAAGGAGTGTAATAAAACGAACCGGACAGCAGTGAAAAAAACTATTTAATTGCATGTATAACCCCATAGGGTTCAACCATACACCTGTAATTTTTCCCGATCTTGTCACATTTTGAAACACGTGCCTTGCCACTTTTTACTACAACGCCCCCACCATCAGGCCTTAATTCAACAGCATCAATGGACTTCCATTGTGCGACGTGCCATATCTCAGTAAAAAACCTTTCTACGTATTTATAAAACTTATCAGTTGGTTCAAGTCTTTTTCCGCCAACATAAATATTATACGGAGCAAAAGGCACCATTTCATTCGGGTTCGGTTCGCTAAGTTTTTTCTTAATGCGATCCTTAAATGTTGTTTTTCTTCGATTATAAATATCTTGAAATACTTCTTTATGTGTTTTTAGTGGTTCACCAAGCTTTAAAACCTCATATTTTCCAAGCCTCATTATCTTGGGGTCAGATTGAAATCTATTAGTATTTAACGTAAAAACAGCCGTTTCACCCTTAAACACAACTACTGCCTGCTCAATAATCTGATCCCGTTTCTCAATTACTACAACAAGTTTATCAGAAGCCAGAACCCCACCGCTTGAACCAATAAAAATTAAAAAAAGCAAAAACCGCACTAATGTAGCCATGAATCACTTCCGGTTCCACTTGGACACTGAGAACTCACAAGTAAACAACCTCCGCCATAATGTGAACTACTGGTTCGCTGGGAATTTCGGGCACAACTATAATAAAGTCTGTTTTCTCTTGAACAGCCAGAAAATATAATGCCCCTGAAGTGCGCAGGCAACAAAAGCGTACTCAATGTAGACGGTGCCCCAAACACTCGACGATATGCATTTATATGATTACTCATTATTGAATACTCAGGCCCCATCACACGACAATCATATTCGCTAAACATAGCACCACTATCTACCCGAACAGGAACAGAATCCGGATTGCTTGGATCAAGACAATAACCAGACCACGTTTCTTCATATTCATCTACAAGCCCCAGCATATGCATAGTCTCGTGTAATATTGTTGAACATTGCACATCAAGCCCCAACAGCAACATGTTGGCGCGAGGAATAGCTTGTCTCAAAGTAACACTATAGGGTCTAACACCTGTCACTTCTGTTTCGCCCGCAATTCTTATTGATAGCCGCTCTCCTCCTGGTCCTCTGAGCATTGGCGCTGCCTCATTTAAACAATTTGTATATTTTTGTCTGAAATTTCTTACCTGATTATCTATATCTTCAGCCGATCCTGATAAATCCACCGGCATAAGATTTAACCCGATAACTGCCTCATATGAACCTGCTCCATTACGTCGAAGTTTATATTGTCCACCTTCAATGGGATAAGTATCCACAACACGTTCTTCGCCTGAACGTAATTTCACACAGCTTTCAATATCTCTGACATTTGAAAACAAGCTATCAATAATTTCATATTTATCGTTTGATTCCCGCAAACAAATTGTGGCTTCGGTAAAACTTATTGACTCTGGATTATCACCATACACATCTCTTCTAATTGGTTCCAATCCGTTTAGTAATGCCACAAGTGAATTTTCTACTCTTTTACATACAGGTGTATCTGATCTTGAAGCACATCCAGGTGGAAAACTGATGGTTTTTAACAACTTGCTATAGCTTTCTAGTATTTTTCTTTTGCATTCAATTGGGAGGTTTCTTGTAATCCCAGAAAGATGCTCTATAATAAATTTTTGGGAAAGTGCTGCGGTCTTATACAAATACCCAGTAGAACAATTATTACGAATATTATTTTTTAAATAATCAATTGCGTACTCATCAAGATTTTCAGGATCCTCCATTGGCAAAACAGTTGGCAATCCATTTGGTTTTTGATGATTACGCGCAATCCTCATCAAACGCCCAAAGAGCATAGACTGTGAAATTGAATCACAAGGTGTAATTGTAATCCTCCTACTTACACATTCTTGTCTAAAAACAGCGGCAAAACTATTGGCCATTGTTGTTGCACATTCAAAATAATCAGTATCAGAAGAATCCGCTCTTGATAAAAAAGCATTAAAATCTTCAAGATTTGTTTGAAACGGAACGCTTCTAGTAGAATCATAATCTATTGTAATTTCAATCGCAGTTTCAGAAAAACTTGGCAAAGGCCTTGTTGTTCCAGGAACAGTTGTCTGATCACAACTCCAGTATGCTTTTATTGGAATATTTGTTTTTACGGGCGCCGGCCTTGAGCTGCCTTGACTGACATTTTTGGGATTGTCCCCAGAAGCAAAAGCAGTGGATGACACAAGCACGGTCACTAACACAAATAACAATGTTGTCTTATTACAAACCCTCATACTAATTATATTATCGGATTTTTTCTTTAATTTGAAAATATGTCTGGAATTTTTTCAATTTCGTTCTGGTAGGTCAAAAAAAACACATTATTGAGTAACTACTCAGAATTATTCTAGTAAAAAACGCAATTCATGACGCACCGAAATGTTACCAATTAATGTTACAATGTACTAGCGCACTTAATTAAAATAATTAACTTCCTTCTTGCCACGCAAGAATTTATCAATCTCGCTTTTTAGATAGCGATAGTCTTTTCCAAGTTTTCTGGCAGGTATCTTGTCTTCGTGAACAAGTTTAAGAAGGGTTTTTCGGGATATCTTTAAATACTTAATAGCCTCAGATGTGGTCATTACTTCAGAAAATTCCTTACCTTCCATATATCCTCCATCAAATACGCTTAGGTTCCGTAATCGTTATATCAATTACGCTCCATTGGCAATACCGGGGTGCGCTGCAGTTATATTACTAAAAGCCACCGTCAAAATTATACCACTCAAAACGACGCCACCCACAAGTAAGCTTATCTACCCTTAAATTCCATTATCTACCACAATAAGAATTTTCTGCAATCTTATATTGAACACTTAGACTAATTTTAATTGACACCCATCTCTACCTCATTATACTCCGAGTTTTAAATCTAAAGTGGCCGATATTACTCAAAAATAAAGCCGCCTTGGACTCATTAAAAATATTCACAAAGGGGAAAAATATGTCAGACGCATTAGGAATGATTGAAACCAGAGGTTTCGTTGGAATGGTTGAGGCATCAGACGCCATGGTTAAAGCCGCAAACGTTGAGCTTGTCGGTTATGAAAAAATTGGTGGTGGTTACACAACAGCTATTGTTCGCGGTGACGTTGCCGCCGTAAAAGCCGCAGTTGAAGCCGGCTCGCGCGCTGCTGAAAAAATTGGTGAGCTTATTTCCGTTCATGTAATTCCACGACCACACACCAACATTGATGCAACTTTACCACTTGGTCGTAACGTAAAAAAAGCCAGTAAATAAAATTTTAGATTTTGATCACTAGAATTAAAACATAAAAGAACCAAAAAAAGCATAGTGGTTCTAAAAAAAAGGAGAAAACCCATGCAACTTGGAAAAGTTGTTGGCACCGTGGTCTCCACCAGAAAAGACGAAAAACTTGAAGGCATGAAGCTTCAAATTGTCAAATTTGTAAATATTGACGGCAAACCAACGGGTGGAATTATTGTGGCCGCAGACACTGTTGGCGCGGGTGAGGGCGAAATAGTTCTTGTTTCAACCGGAAGTTCTGCTCGTCAAACAACAATGACAAAAGACAGACCACTAGATGCAATCATAATGGCAATTGTTGATATTTTGGAAGTTGATGGAGAAAAAAAATATGTGAAATAACCTATTAAAGTATCTACTCGCACCAATTGCGTTTGGGTTCATAGGTTTTTAAATTAATTGGATACACATATGCAAATCACACAGGACCAGATAAATTCAATAGTAAATAAAGTTGTTGATAAAATTTCACCCACAATTGGTGCAGTACAAGTTTTAGGAGAGCAAGCCTTTGGGTTACAGGGCCAGACCGCGAAGAATCAAAGCACAACTGGGCACACATCGCAAAACCACAACCAATCACACAAGCAACACTCCACACAAGCACCCAACCCCTCACCATCAACATTTCAAGGTGCGCTTGGATGTTTTAATAATATTGACCAGGCAATTACGGCCGCAAAAAAATCTTTTTATGAATTTAAGGATGTTAAGGTTGCACAGCGAAAAAGGATCATCCAAGCTATCCGCTCTATTTGCCATAAGCACATACACGAGCTTTCAGAAATGGCAGTTTATGAAACGGGTCTTGGCCGCTACACTGATAAGCTTGTAAAAAACGCCCTGGCAATTGATAAAACCCCAGGTGTTGAAGACATTGAGCCACGCGCCTTCACGGGCGATGATGGACTGACAATTCTTGAGCATGCACCATTTGGTGTAATAGGCAGCATCACACCTTGTACGAACCCTTCTGAAACCATAATCAATAATGCTATTGGTATGATTGCGGGAGGGAACTCTGTTGTTTTTAATGCACATCCATCTGCAAAAAATATTTCAATTTTTACAATTAACCTTTTAAATCAGGCCGTAATTTCTGAAGGTGGACCGCCAAATCTTTTTACAACAGTTGCAACGCCAACTATTCAGTCCGCACAAAATTTAATGACACATCCTGGAATTGGGCTCTTGGTTGTAACAGGTGGCCCTGCTGTGGTTGCAGCAGCAATGAAATCTGGAAAACGTGTTATTGCAGCGGGTCCCGGCAACCCGCCTGTTGTGGTTGATGATACAGCAGATCTTGATCAGGCCGCACACGATATTGTTATGAGCGCCAGCACAGATAACAATATAATTTGTGTTATTGAAAAAGAAATTATTGTTACAAAAAATGCGGCAGAAGGACTTAAAAAAGCCCTAATAAAACATGGCGCCGTTGAACTTGGCGCATATCAAAGTAAACGTCTTGAAAAAGTTATTTTAAATGAAAACGGGCACCCCAATAAAGCATGGGTAGGAAAAGATGTTCAGGTAATTTTAAAAGAAATTGGCCTTGAAGTTCCAAGCTCAAAACGTCTGGCAATAACAGAAACAGGCCCCGAGCATCCATACGCTGTACACGAACTTTTAATGCCAGTACTACCTTTTATTCGTGTCGATAACATTGATCAAGCAATTGATCTTGCATACAGGCTCGAAAACGGATGTTTTCACACGGCCGTAATTCATTCCAAGAACATAGATAACATGCACAAAATGGCCGTGAAAATGAACACTTCTATTTTTGTAAAAAACGGGCCAGCTCTTGCGGGCCTTGGTCTAACCGGTGAGGGCCCAACTTCATTTACAATTGCATCACCTACAGGGGAAGGTGTTACAACAGCAAGACACTTTACCCGCATCAGGCGCTGTGTGCTTAAGGGGCATTTTGCAATTGCATAAAAAACAAGGTTAAAAAATATGGAACCATCACAAATTGTCAATGCTGTAAAAAATGCCGGAATAATTGGCGCAGGCGGTGGTGGGTTCCCGACTCATATTAAATTACAGGCAAAAGTTGATACAATAATTGCAAACGGAAGCGAGTGTGAGCCGCTTTTATCAAGCGATAAAACCCTCATGCTTAACCGCCCGGATCTTTTAATTGACGGACTAACTCTTGCAATGCACGCATGTGGTGCCAGTAAGGGTATAATTGGCATTAAGGGTCATTATAAAAATGTTGTTGACTCAGTTAAAAATGCGCTCCCAAAAGATGGCGTGGTTAGCGTGCACCTTTTAGATAACTACTACCCTGCCGGAGATGAATTTTTACTCGTAAAAGATATTACAGGAAAAGTTATACCGGAAGGCGGTTTGCCGCTGCAAGTTGGGGTACTTGTTGGCAACGTACTTACACTTTCGCAAGTTTACAGTGCCGTTCATGGAAAACCTGTTACTGAAAGATATGTAACCCTAAATGGTGAATTTAATGAACCTAAGGTTGTATGCCCTCCGATTGGTACTACCTATTTGGATTTAATTAAAATAGCAGGTGGCCTAAAACAGGATGATGCAGTTTTAATTGATGGCGGTCCAATGATGGGCAACATTGTAAATAATATTGAGGATGGTGTTAGAAAAACCACAAGTGGAGTTATTGCACTTCCTAAAGAACATTTTATTGTTAAAATGAAAATGCGCCCGCTTTCACAGATGTTACATCAATCAAAAGCCGCGTGTTGCCAGTGTATTCGTTGCACTGATTTATGCCCAAGAAATCTAATCGGGCACGATATCCACCCGCACATGACAATGCGAACAGTTGATTACAACATGCATGAGCCAACAAAACATGTAACAAGTGCATTTTTATGCTCCGGTTGCGGTGTTTGCGAAATGATTGCATGTGATGTTATGCGGCTTTCACCAAAACGCATATATGCCGAATACAAAAAACAACTTACAACTCGTGGAATAAAAAGCCCACACACAAGGACAAATGTAGAGGCACACTCAGAGTACGCATCAAGGAAAACTTCAATTTCGATGACCGTAAAAAAACTGGGACTAACAAATTACAAAACGGAGCTCCCATTTGTAAGCGATATAAATGTTAATAATGTACACATTGCACTTAATCAGCATATTGGCGCGCCAAGTGTACCAATTGTTACACTTGGGCAAAAAGTACAAATGGGTGATCTAATTGCAAAAACAGATGACAGCAAACTTGGCACTTCTTACCACGCCTCAATTACAGGTGTGGTCAGTGCCGTAAGCGAAACATGGATAGAAATTAAGGCTCAAAGGTAAATAAATGAAAGAACCTGCCATAGGATTAATAGAATTCAAATCAATTGCAAAAGGAATAGCTGCAACTGATGTTCTTATTAAAAAAGCACCAATAAGAATCCTAGAAACGCACCCTATATGCCCCGGCAAATACATGACACTTTTTTGTGGAGATGTTGCAGATGTTGAAGAAGCACTCAAAGCCGGCGTCAAAGAAGCGGGTGATCTTTTAGTTAATGATCTAATATTACCAAATGTTCATAAAAGTGTGATTCCGGCCATAACAGGCTCAGTGAAAATTACAAAATTTGGTGCAATAGCCATTATAGAAACCTTCTCTATTGTTTCTGCAATTGTGGGTGCAGACATTGCGGCTAAAGAAACACAAATTGAGCTTGTTGAAATTAGACTTGCCCAAGGGCTAGGCGGTAAGGCGTATTTTGTTATGACAGGTGAGCTTGCAGACGTTCAGGCATCGTTTGATGCTGCAAAATTATATGCAAGCAAGGATGGAATGCTTGCTGGGGCCGAGATCATTAAAGCGCCCCACCAGGAATTAATAGATAAGGGTATTTATTGGTAGATGATGGTATTTAAGGGTATTTACACCCTTTAGGGATGGGTATTATGAAGCTTGCAAAAGTTATAGGTACGGTGGTAGCAACCAGAAAAGAGGCATCAATCGATGGACTTAAAATCCTAATAGTGCAACCTCTTGATGACAACCTAAAACCTGCGGGTGAACCCTTTGCCGCAATAGATACAGTTGGGGCGGGTCCTGATGAGCTTGTATTTTTAACCTTAGCGCGCGAATCCACCCTGGCTCTGCCTGAACCATTTTCCTCAGTTGATGCTGCAATTACTGGCATCGTGGACCAGGTTAACCGCGAAGATCTGGGAATTGTAAACAAAGAAGCAATTTTTAGCGGCGGCTGGGGGCAAAAAAAATGATTCTAGCCAGGATTAAAGGTAATGTTGTCTCAAGCGCCAAGCACCCATCCTATAAGGGACACAAAATAATGATCGTGCAACCTATAGATGAAAACGGTTTTGACACCGGGCACTCCTTCCTTTCTTGCGATAGCGTTCAAGCAGGCCCCGGCGACATGGTACTTGTTGAGCAGGAGGGAAACTCGGCCAGACAAATTTTAGGCAAAATGGATGAACCATTTCACAGTGTAATTGTCGGCATTGTCGACCACATAAGAAGTGAGTAATGGAGAAAAATATGAAAATTGATAACCTTGATGAAGTCGTAGAGAAAATTACCCAAAGGGTAACCGAAAAACTGGCCGCTATGGGGGCACTGCCAAATTCGCTCAACAGTGGCGCCGTACACTCAGGGAGTTTAACTTCATGTACAGAAAACTCCACAGGTTGCACGAATTGCGGAAAATGTATTTGTAAAAAACCTGGTGCCGTAAATAAAATTATCGATATAGGTGCTGCAAGAATAGGGTCAAACCCCGGCATTAATGCCAACTTTGACAGAAATATTGCAGGCATTATTGACCACACAATTCTAAAACCCGAGGCCCCACGCGATGAACTTAAAAAAGTCTGCGAAGAAGCCCGGACTTACGGCTTTGCAACTGTTTGTGTTAATTCGTGCAATATACCTTTTGTTGCAAGGTTACTAAAAGGCTCAGCTGTTAAACCAATTGCCGTTGTTGGCTTCCCGCTTGGTTCTGCAACCTCCACATCAAAGGCTTTTGAAGCAAAAGAAGCCATAAGCTCAGGTGCCCAGGAAATCGATATGGTAATCAACATTGGCGCACTGAAATCCAAAGACTACGCTCTGGTTTTTGATGATATTAAAAAAGTTGTTGAGGCCTCAAAGCCATATAAAGTTAAAGTCATTCTTGAAACCTCAAAACTATCTGATGATGAAAAAGTTATTGCATGTGTTCTTTCGAAAACTGCTGGCGCACATTTTGTAAAAACATCAACTGGCTTTGGCGGTGGTGGCGCCACGGTTGATGACATTAAGTTAATGAGGAGAATTGTTGGCCCCGACATGGAGGTTAAGGCATCGGGTGGAATTAAAACAATGGACGACGCAAAAGCAATGATGCAGGCCGGGGCCAACAGAATTGGTGCTTCAGCTAGTGTTGTGATTGTTACTGGCGGAAAATCAAAAGCCAGTGGTTATTAATTTTAATTTAACAAGGAGAACAAAAATATGACAAACAAAGGTTTTGAATTAAGAACGTTAATTTTTATAGACCAGCTTCAGCCACAACTTGCGCAATTTATTGCAAAAGACAACCGCGTTTATGACCCAAGGGAATACGACTCGGCCCTTATGATTGAAATTGCACCAGCAATGGAAATTCACAGCATGATTGATGTGGCACTTAAATCCACAAGGGTACATTTGGGTTCAGTGGTAACTGAGCGTCAATTCGGATTAATGCTGGTTCAACATGAGGATCAAGGTGAAGTAAAAGAAGCCGGTTCTGCCGTTCTTCGCGAAACAGGCCTAAACGAAAACGATCGGGCCGAAGTTAAAATATTAACAAATAAAATTATTCGATCAGTGGAACAGGATCACGCAATTATGTTCACAGGTACCTCAAAAGGTAACATGGTGGTTGCAGGAGAATCTGTTTTAATTATGGAAGCCACACCGGCTGCGTACCTTTCAATTGCATGTAACGAGGCACTTAAGGCTGCAAACATTAAATTAATCGACATTAAACCCTTTGGTGCATCAGGACGCCTTACGTTAAGTGGAGCAGAGAGCGAAATTGATTCAGCCGCAGGGGCCGCAGAAAAAACCTTAAACAAACTAAACGAAATGCGCGCTAATAAATCAGGCATGCAATTAGGATAGGTTTTTTATGGGCAGTAGAAAAAAATATTTAACCGAACAGATTGTTGATATTTGCGCACGTCTGGATAAAAAAGGCTTTGTTGCAAATCATGACGGAAATGTTTCAGCACGTTTTAATAATTTTCTGCTAGCCACTCCAACTTCTGAGAGCAAGGCTATAATCACTCCTGAAATGATTATAACACTCGATATGGACGGAAAAAAAGTTGAGGGCCTTGGAAATTCTTTTTCAGAAATTAAACTTCATCTTGCAGCATACATGGCCAGGGAAAATGCAATGGCCGTAGTACACGCGCACCCGCCATATTTAACGGCAAGGGGTTTGTGCGGCATGCACCTTGAACACGCAATTCCAGAAGCCGTAATTTCAATTGGAAACATTGTTCCTGTAACCCCTTTTGCAATGCCAGGAACGAGCGAAAATAATGAGTTTGTTAAAAGTGCACTTCAAATTGCAGATGTATTTATGATGCCAGGAAATGGTGTGCTTGCAATTGGAGCGGATGTGGAACAGGCATATTTAAGAATAGAGCTTGCAGAGCACATTGCAAAAATATATTCATATTTACAAACGCAAGGAGCCGGAAGTGCCCTGCAATTATCTGCTCAAGACATGAACACGCTTCTTCAAAAAAGAGTCTCACTGGGGCTTGGACCCCAAGGGCCACAAAGACCCCGCGGTGTGCAGACAACACCACACTATGAAACCCTGGCAGGCGCAAGAAGCGAAAACAGTAACAACGAACAGTTAAAACAATTAATTTCAGAAGAACTTCGAAAAATTTTAAGTTAAGGATAAATTAGGTGACACAAAGCACACACAAAGCTTACAGGACACCATTAATTGCCGGAAACTGGAAAATGCACATGTCAATTAATGAGGCGTGTGAGTTCGTAAACCAGATACATTTTGGTTTACGCCAACCTGGACAGGTTGATGTTGTAGTGGCCCCACCATTTACGGCTCTTTTTAGTGTCACGCAAATTCTGAAAAAATCCTACATTGGTGTTTCTGCTCAAAACCTGCACTTTGAAGATAAAGGTGCATATACCGGCGAAATTTCAGGTATATTTATAAAAGATATCGGTGTGGATTATGTAATTGTTGGACACTCAGAAAGGCGCGAATATTTTCAGGAAACAAAAGAAATTGTAAATAAAAAAGTTAAAGCTGCATTCAGACACAGCTTAATTCCAATTTTGTGTGTTGGTGAAACCCTAACCCAAAGAGAATATGGCGAGGCGTTTTATGTTATCGAGCATCAGCTAACCAGCGCACTTTTGGATATTACATTTGATGAAGTAAAAAATATTATTATTGCTTATGAACCTGTCTGGGCAATAGGAACTGGAAAAACCGCAACACCAAACCAAGTAGAAGAAGTACACAAAATGATTCGTGGCGTTCTGGCAAAAGCTTACGATAACGACACCGCCCAAAAAATCCGAATACTATATGGTGGAAGTGTAAACTCAAGCAACTCCAAAGAACTACTTGGGCTTCCAAATGTTGATGGCGCCTTAGTTGGGGGTGCAAGCCTTAAGGCTGCTGACTTTATGCAAATCATAAAAAGTGCAAATAAAAAATAAGGAAACTAGTTATGACAAAACCAAAATTCAGTCGTGTATTCTTAATAATTATGGATGGTGTGGGCTGTGGTGAGCTTCCAGATGCTGATAAATTTGGTGATAAAGGTGCCAACACAATAGGAAACATGGCGCGCGTTATTAAGGAAAAATATAAGCAGATCCTTAAGCTTTCAACTCTTGAAAGTATGGGATACGGCAACCTGACAAGTATTGAAGGTGTAAAGCCTCAATCAAAACCCGTCATAAACTCTTTAATAACAAAGGCGCAGGAAAAATCTCAGGGAAAAGATACTACTTCGGGGCACTGGGAAATTATGGGCCGCCCGGTTTTTAAGGCATTTAAAACTTTCCGGAATGGATTTCCTGAAGAAATTGTAAACAAATGGATAAGTGAAAATAATCTGACAGGTATTCTTCATAATAAAACTGCAAGTGGGACTGAAATTATTGAAAAGTTTGGACCGGAGCACATTAAAACAAAAAAACCAATTTTATACACCAGTGCCGATAGTGTTTGGCAAATCGCTGCACACGAAGAGTACTTTGGTCTTGATCGGCTACTTGAAATTTCAAAATCCGCCCGTAAAATTTGTGACTCACTAAATGTGAGCCGTGTAATAGCAAGGCCCTTTATAGGAAACCCAAGTCAGGGCGAACCATTCACCCGAACATACAACAGAAAAGATTTTTCCCTAACACCACCCATACCCACATACCTTAATCTTCTATGCGACGCCAAGGTACCTGTTTTAGGAATTGGTAAAATAAATAATATTTATGCCGATTCTGGAATCCCAGAAAACATAAGTACAAAGGGCAACACAGACGGCATTAACCGCCTGATTAACGAAATAAAATCTAAACGGGTGGGACTGATTTTTTGTAACCTTATTGATTTTGATATGCTCTACGGACACAGAAGAAACCCGCAAGGATTTGCAAATGCATTGGAGGAATTCGATAAGGCTCTGGGTACAATGATTCATGAAATGAAAAATGATGATTTAATAATCATTACAGCGGACCACGGAAATGACCCCACACACAAAGGTACAGATCACACTCGTGAATTTGTACCAATTCTTGCAACTTCTCCCAAAATGAAAAAATCTGTTAGCCTTACTGCTCGCAGTACATTTGCAGATATTGGTGCCACCGTGTTTGAAGCCCTTTGTGTGCAGAACATTAAAAACTTAAGAAATCCTGAACTTCAAGGCGCATCATTTTTATCTGAAATGTTTGAATAAAAAACGCGCTTAGAAGTTGTGGCTATGAGCATTAAAGCTTGTGTCATAAAACGCATCACACCTGTGCGTATTTGTCTTTAATACCAATAAGTTAAAAACTTGCAACGCACACAAATCTTATCTAAACCACCATTCAATATATACCGATAAACTTACCAGAGAAAACAAGAGGGATAGATGCATCTTTTTGTAAACAAAAAACATATATTAAGCACAATTTTTGTTCTGTTCCTTTTAAGCGCTTTTTTTGTTTTCAAAAATACACTTGCACAAAAAACTCAAAAAAACCCAGAGGAAGTAATTAAACTTGGGGACGACATTTTTATTCTCGATCATAGAGCCATGCCAACATTTTTAACCAGCACTGGCTCAAACTTAAGCCACCTTTTAAGTAACGAAAAAGCCCGGGCCTCACGCGCAGTAATTGCAGGCTTTGAGGAACTTTTCAGATCAGCCATAAAGGAAATCCTTGCACAAGAGGCGGGGGCTGTTGAAAGAAGAAGGGAACTTAAGGCAGATCTTTTTGAAGTGCTTAAAAATAACCGGCCAATGGAGTATGAGGCAATAGAACACGCCGACTGGCTTCGCGAGGTCGCAAGCGCCGAGCAGCGAATCACCCCAGAACATTTTGCAGAAAGAATTGCTGAGCATATTTTGGTTCAGTTTCAAGAAGAATTTGATGACCGCATGTTGTCTGCATCCGGTATCCCCGGAAAACACACATGCAGAACACCTGATGATAAAATTGAATTCATGAAAAGACGCTTTCAAGAAGTATTAACCCGCGACATTGGGCCGATGAAAATTGGACCAAACCAAGGTGTACACGGACTGCTAGCCGAACTCTATGGCGACGAGGAGCTACTTACAAAACTTGCAACTTTAAGAAAAATTGCACAAGCTAAACGCATAAAATCGCCACAAGAACTTCAAAAACTTGTTAACTCATTATTTTCAGACACGTCAAAAATGCAGGAATATCATTCGCAACTAGAGCGTCGTTTGGAGCGTTATTTGGCCGATAAAATGCTTTTTCTAACCGATGCTTCAAAGCTTGATTCACTCTCCAGAGATGAAAAACTTAAAAAGGCACAAATGCTCTTAAAAAAACGTAACCTAACCCCACTCGAAACTGTTCTGCTTGATGAGGCCAGCCGGGAATTTGCTGGCAGTCTTAGTGACTTTGAAAAAATAATAATTAAGGTGCCAAGCGGTAGCGTCACTCCCGATGAACTTTTAAAACACGCCCAAACACTTTTAACAACGCCGACACATAAGTTAACATCTTTTGAAAATGGTTTTATTCAAAAATCAAAAGCGGAACTTTCAAAATTAAGTGACTTTGAAAGAGAATTTATTGAAGTTTCTGCATTTGTTGGAAGTGGCGGTAAACGAACTGGGGTTAACGTAACAGATGAGCTTAGAATCCATAGAATGTTCAGATCACAAGATAACCGGCAAAAAATTAAAGCAATGCTTGAAAGCGTTCCAGAGCATATTATTCCAAAAAAACAAAAAGACTGGTTTCTTGCAGCCTACCACACAAGCGACATGAAACGCTCCATTGACCTTGTTGAAAGAAGACAAGGTCTTTTTAGAACAGCAAAAGAAGCCATCATTAGGGCCACACAAATGCTAGAAGATAAAACCACAGGGCGCGTACTTTTTGAAAACGTTTCATCCATGGACGTTAATGACGCTGCAAGAAAACTTGGAAGATCAACTGCTCATAATTTTTTAGGCGAGCTTGGGTTACCTCGCCCCCCCGTTCGGGCCAGACAGGCAATATTAAGGTGGCAACCCGAAGACCCCTTTGCCGATAAAGGTCAAAGACGCTTTCATCATCAACCTGGCAGTACGCACGATTGTCTTATGGGAGCAGTTGTAAAGTCCCTTAATAGATAACATCGCATTGCATAAATGCGCCTGGTTATTTATTAATTTTTTGTATAAATTCTGACGATAAGTGTAGCGGTATGGTGTGTATTATTAATAAGAAAAGATTAATTTCTCTTTTAGCTTTTATTTTTATTATAAATGCCCTTTTTATTAATGTGCCATCATTTGCAGATGAAAAGCGGGGCTGTTTTGCAAGAGCTGCAAGGTTTTTATTAAATAAATTTGACCCTGACGCAGGAAGGCTTCTTGCTGAATCAGAAGTTTCGGGCCTAGGACCTGGTGAAGTTGAAGAAGCTGCACGTATTACAAAAGCCGCAAAAAAGGCCGGACTTGAAACACCAGCACAAGTACATGCCGCAGGTAGTGTACTTAACGCTCTGACTGAGCCAACAGAAATTATACGCATCGGAAGTGCAAGAATGCAGCGTTACATGGACGCTGAAACTGGTGAATTCGTTTACATGTACGGAAAGTTTGAAAAAGGAAAACCCGTGGGTAGAGCCAGGGAGATTGGTTTTAGAGTAACAGATAAGGAAAAACATTTTGGATATTTTATTGCAAACGATGCCGGCAGTCCGGCACGGGAGTTTTTTCAATCTGTAGTCCAGGATTACGCAATTGAGGCCGGACGTTCCGGAAAAAAACCAATGCTTATCTCAATTGATATTGATGATCTGGATAAAACAAATGCGTTTGCAGGACTACACAACACAGGTGATGAGTATCTTGATGCGGTAGCTGAAGCCATCGGCCAAAGTATTAAAAAGGACGACATATTAGTGAGATCTGGTGGTGATGAGTTTATTGTTCTACTGCCCGACATTAAGGATGGAGATCCAGAGCAGATTCTTCGCAGAATTGAAAGTGCTGTTGCAAACAGCAAAAGAGCACAGAATGTTTTTAAAAAACAAAGGGCCTTTATAAATAGCTTTTACGAAACACTAGACAGGGCCCAGAAATTCGATGATATACCCAACAGCCTTGTTTCCACTCTTGGTGCAAATGAAATCAAGCAAGCGCTTGGAAATTTTAATTCATTTAAAGAAGATAAGCTGATAATTTTAAGACAGGAAATGGAAAAACTTGAAAAACTAAATGCGGCAGTTTCAACTGGTTCAACAAGAATTACAGCGCAAGATTTCACGAATAACCCAAAACTAATTTATGAAGAAGTTTTTTCAAGAGCAGATAAAATTTCCGTCTGGAAAAAGCTTTATAAAAAGCTAAAACGCGGCGATAACCTTGATAAAATAATAGAAAAATATGGAAATCTTCTTGTCGAGGATGTTTTCAAGGCACATCCGGAACTTAGAAGTAAATATAATTTTTAATAGACTGCCTCAGTAAAACTATCCACTAAGTTTTCCTGTTTTGACATTTGAACAAGTGTTGCCGCCTTTACAACGGACTCACGCAGATTTCTGTCACTTTTTAGTAAGAACAAAGCTTCTTGCTCACCAAATTTATGAACGCTGCCGTCAATGTAAATTCGTTTTCCTTCAATAAATTCAACGGGGTTTTGTGCAAAGTAACCGCTTAATGTTGCAGCCTCAGCTTCATCAGGACTCAGTGCCACGTCAAGAAGGGCTGCTAGAAGTGGCGCAGCAGCAATTGTTACAATCTTACCGCTCTTTCTAACACACCTGCCAACAGTTGCCGCTGTTACAATCGATTTTGTTTTAAACTTTGCGGCCGCCACAAAAGTACTTCTAAAAGAAACTAAAATTTCCTCAGACAATCTTTTTGAAATAAACTCGCCCATCTTTTTTCCTGCCATTTTTAATTCAATCGCGGCCGAACCTTTATTAAGAGTCTTTAAACTCCAAACATCGTGCATTTCCCGCCATTCATTTTTAAAAAAATTATCAAAAGCCAAATGTATCCAATTGCGATTTTGTGTATTACCAAGGCCCGAAACAACACGCTCTGCCCACTCGGGCCTGTTTCCAAATGCTTTTGTCAGAGCCACTCTTAAATTACTTCGGGTTTGTGAGTTTTTTACAACGTTTTCAAGAGCTTCAGTAAGTGTTTTTTTCCCTTCAGGATACAGATCTTGAAATAAAATATTATAAAGCTGCTTTTCATCAAAAATATTTTCAAACTTACTTGCAAGAAGCTTTTCGAAAGCTGGTCTAAAAACCTTCTCTAAGCCTTGAGTTAAAATTCTGGCCTCACGATCAATTTGTCCAGTTACGATTGCGGCCGCCCTAATTTCATATTTTGATTGAATGTAAGCACCACTTGCCCATGCAATAGCACCAGCGGTGGTGAGTCCTGCAGTTATTGCAAAAGCAGTACTTGGCGCAACACCACCTTTTTCAAGAGTGTTGTTCCTTAAATATTTGTAAGCATTAAAGGCTGATTTTGGTGTGATTTTATCTTCGCAGTTTTCACCATTTACATCGCAAACAGTTTCCGTATATGGCCATTTTTCATCTACTTCCTGGGTAATCGGCTCATCAATGTTAATTAAATCAGAATTTGCTCTAATTGCAGGGATTGAAACCAAGAAAGGAACAATAAACAATATGATAAAAAAACTTAGATTATTTCTTTTTGCGCTCATTTACTTCTTTTCTCACTTTCACTGCTATGTGTTCAGAATATACGCGAGAGAGTCCTGAACACAAAACTCAACTTCAACTCGTCTATATGAAAATATTGCAAAGCGGATGCCACATAAGAACGCAGCCCCTTATTATTCCAAAATTTCCTTTATTATAAGCGTGTTATGCCCGCAAATAGTGAGTTCAAGGCCCACGGCTTATGACAATATACGTGTCCAAAGTTTCTGAAGGTGTAAAAATATTGATCAAAAAAAGCTATTGGCAAATATCAACAATGTTACCTGGGCGATATTACTTGACTGTTTTGCTTCAATATTGTACTAATGCATCACCAAATTTTGGAGTTTTATGAAAGACTGTAAAAATAATTTTAAACAGCGGCACACTACTCGTGGATTATTAGTTTTCACGCTAGTCACATTTTTCTGTTTTTCCATATCAATAGAAAATTCATTTGCCGCAGGCAAAAAAAGACACGGAAATAATGGGCTGGGCCCCAAAACACGTGAAGCAATTAAAGAAAAAAAGCACAGAGATCTTGAAAAGCGCAAACTTGATTTTATAAAACACAAAATAAGTCGTGCCACAAAACTTAAGTTTAATGATAACGAAATGCAGATCATTGCAAGTAAGATTTTTGAATTTGGCGGTAATTCTTCGGTTGAGGCTCACAATAAACTTCT
>CAZQUK010000021.1:9608-17963 GCA_964596435.1 uncultured Oligoflexia bacterium | reverse complement strand
AAGATAGCTCTTCTAGAATATAATCTCAAAACCGAATATAAAATAGAAAGCCCACACCAAAAGAGCGAAAAAATGACAAAACCTTAAAAGCACTTACTCCTATCTTTTGAAGATATTTACTATGAATGGTTGTTATCAGCCTGAAGTACAACTTTTTTATAAATATTTTTTTTTTATTATTCTGAAAACCACAGAAATAATTTGAAATAAACCATGAAGCTTAATTAAAACAAGTATTTTATTTAAAGAAAATTTGTAAATATAATATTTAAGATAAAATTTGAATTGTAATTTAGATATTTCTTTATTAGAAATCATCTCAAAGGAAACAGTACTACCACTTTGTTTATTAAAATTATTCCAACTTGTGTTTATTGGTACATAGCCACCAACTCCTTCTTTGACCATTTTTGAAATCTCAGTTCCTGGATATGGCACCATAATACCACAAGTTGCAAAATCCGAGGGCAGCTTGGAAGCAAAGTTAATTGTATCCAACATGCTCTCAATTGATTCATAAGGAAAACCAAGTATAAAATATGTACCAACATCCAAATTTGCCTTTTTACTTAGCGAAATAGAACGCTCAACTTGTTGTAAAGTTATACCTTTTTTACTCATTTTAAGAATATCAGCATTACCGCTCTCTACGCCAAATGCTACAAAACTAAATCCCGCTTTTTTCATCTTTTTTAATAATTCAATATCAACTACATCAACACGTGTAGTTGCGGTAAAATATACCTTTTTATAAAATTTATTTTCAACCATCAAATCCAGCAAATTATGTGCCCATTTTTTATCTAAGCCAAAAGTTTCATCACTAAATGCTAATCTTTTTATGTTATAATGACTAACCATAAACTTAATTTCATTAATAATATTACTCGGTGTACGCTTTCTGGCTCTATCACCGCTTGCACGCATACAAAAAATGCATTTAAATGGACAACCTCTGGTTGTAATAATTGGATAAAATGCTCTTCCTTTAGGAAATTCGCCCCAATCAGGTAGTGGAAATGAATCAATATCGTTACAGTATTGTCTGGTGTTATTTACAATAACGTTTCCTTTATCTCTGAAAGCAATTCCATTTATCTGAAAATTATTATTATTATTATTGATTGACCTTATAAGTTCAGTAAGCGTTAACTCTCCTTCTCCGACGACGACATAGTCTATAACTGAATATTCCATCAATGAATCTTTAGGTAATGCTGTCACATGTGGTCCGCCAATAATTATTTTAATGTTAGGCAATATCATTTTTATTTTCTCAGCTAAAGATATTGCAGACATAAGCTCTGGCGTCATTGCTGTTAATCCCACACAGATTGGTGAGTAAAATAGTACTTTTTTGATAATTTCTTCGTGGCTTAAACCT
Organism: uncultured Oligoflexia bacterium; assembly: GCA_964596435.1. Taxonomy (GTDB): domain Bacteria; phylum Bdellovibrionota; class UBA1018; order UBA1018; family CAZQUK01; genus CAZQUK01. The sequence continues at coordinate 16,579 of CAZQUK010000021.1, read as the reverse complement.
TCATACTTACCATCAATACATTTAACTTTAATACCTTCTTTTTTTAAGAAACTACTCAAATAAGCAATTCCCAATCTTGGATGTTTCCGCCTACCATAATGCAACTCACTTTCAAGAACAGAAGAAGGGTTAATTAAAACAATATCAACAATATTTTTTTCATTTAAATCCAAAATTTCACGAGGCATTATAATTCCTATTTTTCCATATGTTAAGATTTATCATAAAGTTTTATGAAGATGTTTTTTTATTATTTTAAAAAAGTATCTATGTATCGCCAATAAATCTTCTTCTCTTTGTTGAGTATTTCTAAACCAAGTTATTAATTTTTCTCTCAGATAGGAAAGGCGAAAATAGTATTGATTCTCAAACCGACTTTTAAGCGAAACAAGATCTTTTGCAGAAATGTGTTCGTCAAACAAAATTGAATTACAAATGTTATCTTCAAAAAGTGCTTCAGATAACTTATCATTACAAATGAGATTGTTTCTTTTTGCCCACGCATATGCCTCAGTACCCACATACAAATACAATGGGTATACTTTAATTATGTCAGAGTTTAACGTTTTTGCAATACTATAAGTATTTTGAATAGACTGTGCATCATCCCCCGGATTTCCAACCATGAAACAAGCCTCAATCTTAATGTGAGCTTCTTTTGCATTCTTAATAAACTTTTCATATTGACATAAATTTATATCTTTTTTTATGTTATTTAGAACTTTTTGGCTACCACTCTCAAATCCAACCGATATTGTTTCACAACCAGCCTTCTTCATTAGTCTTAATAAATCAATATCAATATCAGCTCTACTTTTGCAATACCAACTAATATTTATTTTATTTTCTAATAGTAACTCACATATTTCCTTTACTCTACTATTATCAATTGTAAAACAATCATCTTCAAAGCCAATGCCCTTAACTTCGGGAAAGTTAGCAATAATATAATTTATTTCACGTATCACATTCATTGCTGTTCTAGTCCTATATTTGTGGCCATGATAAAGTTGTGGATATGCACAATAAATACAATTATAAGGACAGCCACGGCTCGTTACCAACATCAACATAGGATATTTTGAAATTGAAGAAAAATAATTATTATAATTCAAGTTACTTTTGTAGATTTTTGAAACAAATGGAATTTCGTCTAAATTTTCAATATAACCAGATCGTTCGTTCTTAATTATTTCTTCATTAAACCTAAATACCAAGCCATTAACTGTTTCAAGTTTTTTGTCCTGGCTCAAAGACAACGCAAGTTGACAAACTGAAGAGTCATATTCACCTACTATGATGGCATCAATCGCTTCAGAAAGCTTAAGTGTTTCTTCGGGTAATGCAGAAACATGTATACCAACAAATACTACAAATGATTGAGGAAAACATATTTTAGCTGTTTCAACTACCTCAATATCATTATAAAGACTATACGCACTGGTTTCTATTACAATAAGTTCTGGTTTAAACTCTTTAACCGAATCAAATAGATCTTCTCTTCTATGCAAGCCCTGTAAATGATACCCATCAAGAGGGGCATCCAATAATTTTACACTAAAGCCCTTACTTTCCGCATAAGCAGCAGCATACGCCAACCAAATTGGATAATAAATTGTTTCACCTTGAGTAACTGCAGATCTTCTAACTGTTCTTGAGTAATTATCAATAAATGGTGGATTAAAAAATAATATATTCATAATGCTTCTTTATGCAGTTCTGGATAAATAATTTTATTATTCTTAACTTCATAGTCACTAAGTGCCTTTACAAATTCTTCAATTTTTACATAAGGCTTATTTTTTAATAGCGGATAAAACACATTCATAAAGTCTTTATCCATAGTCAAATAACATGGTCTATATTTAGCAAACGGCGTAATTTTTAATGCTCGCTCTCTAATAATCGCTAGTGGTTCATCTTTAATATTACCCAAGTAAATATGCATAAGGGCACAGTTCATTACATCGCCATAGGGCGTAAAATTTGTCATTTCCTTAGTTCCATGACAGCCAGTGTTTCCGTAGTTATACTTAACTCGTGTATCATGATGAATGCAGGCATACGCATATGGAGCTGTTATCTTTTCATATGCAGAAAAATCTTCCCCATTAAGCATACATCCAGAATCCTTAAAGGCACCAAGTTCTTTTGCAAATAAAATATTAACCATAATTTTATTTTTTTCACCTATTTCAAGTAACTCTCTAAACCCTCTAGTATAAAGATTATTTTTATGCACAACGCTATTAAAAATAATTTTTAACCCGTACTTTCTGGCATATTTCACACCACGCATTACACGCTCAAAACTGCCTTTTTTTCTTCTAAAGACATCATGTAATTCTGAAATTCCACTATCTAAACTAAAATTTATAGTATCAACCCCAAGCTCGGCGCATTTTTTAGCTCTTTCTTCATTAAACATATAACCATTTGTTGAAATAATTAAATGATTATATTTTGGTTTACAGGCTTTTATAATTTCTTCCCATTTTGAGTTTATAAAAGGCTCGCCACCTTCAAGGCCATATGAGGTTGCACCAAGCTTCATTGCTTGCTTAACAATACGAGCATAATCTTCCGGATTTAATTCTTTTCTTTCCCCAGATTCATCTAACCTTTCACACAAGCAATGACTACAAGTAAAATTACACTTAAATGTTAATGCAAATTCACAACCCCTAAAAACAAATCTGTTTATATTAAAATATCTGTAAAACTTACTTAATAATACATTTCTTCCAACCCTTAACGGGTAAAATGGCTTCGACCAGTGTATTCCATAATAGACGGTATTTTTCAGGGCTACATACTTTTTATAAAGAGGCCTTTCTTTTCTTAGTATTATAATATTTTTTTCTTTTGTTTCTTGCTCGGCCTCTAACAGAAGATTCTTAACTCTACCTACTTCTTTTTCGTCTTTATAGATCGTCCTAAGCTCATCTAATGTTATTCCAAGAATAGTGTCTTTTTTGATTTTAGTATTCATAGATTCTATAATTTCGGTCTCTTTGAAATTATCTTCTTATTTCTATCCGCAATGATTCGATCTAGAACCCGAGGTGCCCAGTATGATAAATGGTGCCCGACTCTATCTTTTATTGTACGAATTAAAAATGTTTCTTTTCTTTCTTCAATTGCATCACAGAGTTTTTCAGCAACCACCACTGGGTCAGCTCCACTATCACCTAACGGAAATGAATGTCCATTTATTCTTTCTCCAATATCAGTATTTTTCCAATATCTAGATTTAAACGTTCCTGGCTGTACATAGACAGTTTTTATATTCGTTTCAGAAAGCTCTGCCTTTAAGCTTTCATGAATAGCACCTAATGCGCTTTTGGATGCTGCATATGATGATACGCCAGGAAAACCCCTATACATAATTGAACTCATTACATTTACAATTGTCCCACTATTAGCTATTAACATGGATGGCAATACACTTTGAATCAACGCAACAGGGGCTATTGTATTAACCTTATAGTTTCGTTCATAGACTTCAACTGGTGTGTTTTGAACAAAACCTGCAACTTGATAACCAACATTATTAATGAGAACAGTTGGTTCTTTTTTAGCGTCGGAAGAAATTTTTCTAAATAAATCGTTTATTCTATCGATTTCAGACAAATCAAAAACATATGAAAAACATTTCACATTGTTTGATTCGATTTTATTCACAGTTTCACTTAGCCTAACTTTATCTCTTGCAATAATTGCTACATCCGCACCTCTTCTTGCAGATTCAATAGCTAAAGCCTTGCCCAAGCCTGAACTAGCACCCGTAACTAAAACAAATTCATTTTTCCAGTTAAAAGACATATTTACCTCTTACTAAAGTTTTATGAATCTAGAATATTTCTCTCAAAAAGTAGCAACCTAGACGTGTCTAGAAACACCGGCTTAGTCTCAACTAGCTTAAAACCATTTCTATTAAATACAGTTTCAAAATCTTTCATACGGTAATTATATTCATACATTAAAACATGGCTTCTCAATATTTGTGCAAAATAAACAAGTGTCCTACCAAAAAACGAACCATGATTTGGCTGCATAATTAAAACATAACGATTACTGATTCTCATCAAATGCTGAGCAAAAGGTTCAAAGTTCAAAAAATGTTCAAGCATTCCTTCACTTTCGACCAAATCATAACGTTTTTCCTCTTCTTCAAGTTTTCCAAGTCTCGCATTCAAACCAAGACGCTTACAAAAATCAACAGAATTTTGTGAAACGTCAATGCCTTCATATTCAAGACCAAGATCTTTAAACATTCTTAAAAGCATCCCATAACCGCAACCAACATCAATAGCTGTTTTTATATTTAAATTACTAATAGTGTCATAATAAGTCTGCATCCGGGCCTTTGTCATAATTCTGCCTAATGCTGTAACATTTTCTTTTTCCCAGAATTTGTCCCAATCTTTGTATAACTTTTCATTGGTTTGTTTTGTTTCCATTTTTACCCCTCATCTTTGGTTAATTACTTCTGGCTTCTACTGGATTTTCATGTTCCTTCTTTATTAGCCTTTTGTTTCTTTTTTCTATGACTTTATCAAGCAGGTTTGGAGTCCAATAGCTCATATGAAAACCCAATCTGTCTTTTACAGAACCAAGATTAATTTCCACCTTATCTGCTTCGATTGCTTTAAAAATGCTAGACACCAAATATTCAGTGTCCCTTAAGTCCTCAATGGTTGGATATAAAAAATCATTTATTCTGCTTCCAAACACAGTGTTTTTCCAATAATTCGAAAGAAACCCACCTGGTCTGACATAAAGTGTTTTAACCGGCATACCAACCAATTCTGATCTTAATGATTCATGAATAGCTCCTAGAGCAGATTTAGCTGCAAAATATGCAGACACACCGGGATACGAATGATAAATAACAGCACTTAAAATATTAACGATTTTTCCATAGCCCTGTCTCATCATATCGGGAAGAATGGCTTGCACCATGGCTACAATAAAAAGAGCGTTTGCTCTATAGCTTTTTAGGTAGCTGTCTATCGGTGTTGAACCAACATATCCCGCAATTTGATATCGAACATCATTTATAAAGATAGTTGGAACGAACCCTGTTTCAGATATGATTGAACTATAAAGCGTTCTAACATTCTCAATATCTTGAAAATCGCAAGGGAAAACAAAAATATTACCTTCCCTATAATAAATCTCATTATTTTTCTTCCTTGTTCTAGCCAAAACGATTGTTTTAGCTCCCAATTGCTCAGCTTTTAACGCCATAGCCTTACTCACACCCTCATACGAGCCACCCGCAATTAGAACAACTTGCTTCTTCCAGTCAAAGTTCACCATACACTCTTCTTCCTCTCCAAATAATTCTGTATATTCAATAGGATACTGGCTTGAATTTTGCGTTTTTGATAACATCTTTCTTATAAATTCTTTATCTTCAGCCGGAGGGCATCCATCATGTATCTTTTTGAAAAATTGATAGCTTCGCCCTCTTGCTAAAATGCTGGATAATGTTTCTTCTCTTACGTTTCCAAAAGAAACATGTATACCGTTACAAGGAAGCACATCTCCATAAGCTGTAATTGTAATAACTTCATCAAAGGCTGGACACCCCCCCGTCTATTTCCCTTATGACACATCTTTAAATATGAATATTTTCTATTAAGATCCTCTAAAACCTTCTTATCATCCTCTGTTACCAATTCGTTTGAATGCTTATTCCAACTTCCTAAAGGAATTGCCTCTTTAAATGCCATTCTATATTTGTTTTGAATTGCATAATCTACTAACTTCTTAAAACCTTCTGTTTTGGTGGAGTTCTTATAAACAAATACTGTAATATGAAAATCAATTCCAACCTTTTTACAAAGTTTTATGGTATTAAATGCACTAGCATGAACCCCCTTCTTACCTCGTATTTTATCATGCTCTTCTGGATACCAACTATCTAAAGATATATTTAATTTATCAACGCCCCACTTATAAAGTTTTCTAATCTTTCCTTCGCTTAAGCCGTAACCATTTGTAGCGAGCGTTATATATGTTTGCTTCGGCTTACAGGTTTTTATAAGTTCTTTTAAGTCTTTATCTAAGACGCTTTCACCTCCAACAAAATCGAAAGAAATAATGCCAAGACTTAACGCTTGTTTTATTGTTTTCTTTTTTTCTATTAGAGTTAAAAGTGGTTTTTTATTATTTTCAAAACTTTTTTCGTAACAATGTTCACAATTAAGATTACATTTATAATGTGTATGAAAAAGGATAGACCTCAAATTATTAATAGGTTTTATTTTATTTAATATTGTATTTTTTGCAACACGAGCCAAAAAAAACGGCTTTCTTTTTACTAACTGTGGCGTTACTAACCTAATCTTATTCTTTAGCGCTGAAATGGTTTCACCATCATATAAAGTCATTAAAGTACTCATAATAATACAGTCTTCAAACAAATTTTGAACATACAACACCTCCCCATTTAACTCAAGCATTCGTTTTCATAAGAAATTTAAATTTATTATAATGATTTCAGTATTATTATAAGGCCAACTAAATTACGCCGCGCACCATATCCTTACCTAAATGCAATTAAAGCAACGCCACCTATTCCATAACAAAAAACCTTACGATACTTAAATTCTTTACTTTCGTTTGCAAATTCCTTGAAAGCCCCATAAGTACCTTTTTTTGCATTTCCCTTATATGAAAAAAAATCATCAATTATAATAATTGTTCCCTCTTGTATAATTGATTTAAGAAAAGAAAAGCAACTTTTAGAAGCAGTGTATGTATCACAGTCAACTAATATTACAGAAGCTTTCTTTATTCCATAATCAACGGGTTTTTTGTCATCTAAAGTTTTATTAAAAAATCCTTTGATTAATTTATATTTTTGGTCTTTCTTAATAGTTTTTGATATACGTTTACTAACGCCATTAAAATCCGTCTTAAAGCTCAAATCTTTAAAGAACGGGTGTTTATCGTTTTCA
>CAZQUK010000021.1:0-9593 GCA_964596435.1 uncultured Oligoflexia bacterium | reverse complement strand
TAAAAACACGTTGTTGGTTTTAGTTTTCCCAAGCGGGTTGTTCTTGCGCAATTCATTGCACAAGACATAGATGAACCAGTAAAAACCCCAAACTCAATATAATCACCATCAACGCCATCTAAGGTAGTCAAATAAAATGCTTTTTTTAAAGCAAAAAATTTACCAATATTGTGAAGTAAAATTGGAGGAAGAAAGCTTGCTACAACTTTTCCAACCAGATTTTGTATAAAATATAGTTTTGCAATTATTTTAAACATAGTTTTTTCTAATGTTCCTCGTGGTTATAACCAACCCCAACAATATCCTGCCATAACATTGGACTTTTAGTACAAACCGCATCAGATAACACGAATAAAGATCTAAAAGCTTCTAAATTATATTCTTTTTGCCTATGCAATTCTGGTGAAACAAGACATAATTTATAATCATTTTTTATTTTCTTTGCCCAAGAGATATCAACTGGATTTCCTGAAAAACAATCAAGCCAGACCCATTCAACTTTCCCCTTAAAATAATTTAAACATTCAATTGGCTCATACTTTGAAATTCTAAGAGCAAAGTTTTTAACTCCTTCATTGAGCGCCCACTTAACAAGTGACGGTATTGTTGTATCCAGAAAAAAGAAGTTTTGAATATCAGCCTTTTTAAGCTTTTTCAAAATACTTGTCTCTAGACCATCTTCCTTTGTGTTAAGAATAATAGGCCCCTTAATTTTGCAAACTTTAAATTCACTAAGCCATTCATCAAAATCATCCCCTTCGTTCCACGGATCATGACATAATACAAATTTATCTAATTGATTTTGTTTAGAGCGCAAATCAATCTCGACCCCCCACGTTGGGTGAACTTGTTTCAACACAGATACTTTATTTGTTCTATGCCTAATAAAAATCACTTTTTTCCTCTATCTAACAAGGCCAACGCCATTAATTGACTAATTCCATCTACGCCAGATCTCCAATGTGGCGGCTCCCAAGCCCTTGTTATTTGACGCAAACTTGAAAAAACTTTTAAGGCTATTTTTTCAACCATAATATCCGAAATATTTCCAAATACTTCGAGACTAATACGACCTATTTCACCAAAAGAATACGCAACCTTAACTTGTAACTCAGAAACCTTCATTAATTCAGGAATTAATTCACCCACCACAGAATCATCCCAAAAAGTATGAATAACAGAAAATTCAGGTTCAGTGCCAGTAACAAAATCATCTTCGTTAAGATTTTTAAGTAACCTGTATTCAATAACCCAATCTGCAAATTGTTTTTGGGGCTCTATGTGCCGCCGAGAGTCTTGACTTCTTTCTTCCATTTTCTTTATAACTTTATCTACTGAATATCCCCTTTCATTAACATCCCTTTTTACCTTCCATGCCTTTATAATATTTGCATCTGGTTTTATGAATACCTTCAAATCAAGCGCGTCCCTCATACTTTTTAAATAAAAGACATGAAGTCCTTGAACGATTAATGTTTTACTTGGCTTGATTTCTTTTTGGTTAGTAAATTTTCCAGATTCATGATCATAGTCAGTACTTAAAACCGAATGACCACTTATTAACACCTTTGTATCTTGAGCCATAGTATTTAAATAATTTGCTTTTGGATCTAAATGAGTGTAGTTGTCCCATTTTTTATCATCACGTTCCCACTTATGATAATCATCGCCTTCTAAAATCATTGTATTAAAAGGATGAAATAGATCCTCCAAAATGTGACTTAAATAATTTTTTCCGACACCTGAATCTCCCGAGATACCTATCAGTAATGGTTTTGTCCTCCTATCCATTGGACTCTCAAAACGCAAACACAAAGACCAAATAAACACCAAAATACTAGCCAGTGAAGCTTGTAAAAAAGTAAAACTAATTCCTAAAACAAAATCCGGTAAATAGGAATGAAATGGCTCCACTACACAAAAAAACAATATATACAATAAATTCAAAGCCCAAAACAACAATCTTGGAACATTTAAATATTCAACAAAAAATAAACATATAAATGGCATTACCCATAAATACCAACCTGGAGCTGCGCGGGTACCAAGTAACAATGCTCCAAATATGCTTGCAGAACCAAAATATACAGCTCTTTTATAAATGCGAGTTGAAAGACACAGACGCCCCAAAACACCCATTAAGAGTAAGACACCTAAATATATACTGTGCCCCTCGCTTAATTCAATCTGTGCTGCAAATAGCCTTAAAGCCTGGGGGGAAGATGTTGTAACATACGATAATCGCTGCTCCATAATTAACGGCAAAAACCCCAAAATACTTACAAAGAACCATGAAAATAAATATTTAATTATTTCTCGAAGGGCTGCTTTAGAAAAATAGCTATTCCAAATAAAAACAACAAGAAAAGGAACAATAATTACGACCTGAAACTTACACAATGTTGCCAGTGCCATAACCAGACCAGACTCAAGGTTTTTGTTTTTTGTAATCAAATAAATAGAAAACAAACAAAAAGTAATGGAAGCAGCATCTAACTGAACGTGAACGTATAAAACAAAAAACACAATTGGGTTTAACCAATAATATAGCAATAATCTTTTAAGCTTACTTTTATTATTAATTATTTTTTTAAGTGTCCATAAAAGAAAAATATCAAAACCCAAAAGTGGTAATTTAAATAAGGCCAACCCCATAAAACCAGAACCAAGTGCAAACGAACCGAATAATTTGTATACAATAAACTTTGGAAACCACAATAAAACAAGTAAAATACTGCCATATGGAAAGTGAGCTGGTGGAAAGAGGGACCATGGATTTGCAAACGTATCAGTTACAACGGAATCAACAAATGGGATAAAAAGGTTATTAGAGTATATTGAACCAAAAAATGGCAAACACGAAAGCTTAATAAGCAAGCCCACAAGAAAAATTTTTGATTCTAAAAAAGGTTTCAAACTCTACCTTCTTCCATTGCCAATGTAACCATATAACAAACCATACCAAAAATTGTTTTATATCGCCCAATAAAATTATTTGCCCAGTTAGAAACGCCATGAATTCTAGGTGGAAAATCAACCGGTATACTATAATACGAAAAACCTACACGTCTAGCCCGATAGAGCACATAAAGATCAAAAGCAAAATTTTTGGGTGGTTTTTCAACATCTTTTAAGATTTCGCGCGGAAAAACTTTGGGTTGTGCGTTTATTTCATAACAATTTAGGCCCAAAATAATTTTTGCAAACATCTCAAATATCCGACTTATAAAAACATCTTTTAAATCGCGTTTACGACGCACACCTTTTACCAATATTTTGTTTACTTTGTTATTTTCCAAAACTTTTAGTCCACAAAATGCATCCTTGGGATCACATTGTTCATCTGCATGAGACCAAGCCACATATTTTGCTTCCGTGGTTTTAAGACCAGACCACAAACCATAGCCGTATCCCTGATTGTTTTCAACTTGTACAATTCTAAACCAGTCTCCCAAGTCTGTGGCTTTAAGTTCATCCATAACTTTTAAAGAATCATCCGTGCTGCCATTTTCAACCAGAACTAGTTGAAATTTTTTTTGATCCAGTCCAAATTCTTTTGCGGAATTAACAACTCGTGCAAGAAGTCTTTTTAATGATCTTGATTCATTATAACAAGGCAAAACAAGTTCAAAATGTAGCATAGTATATTCCGTCAAAAATCATATCCCAGGTAATTTAGGCCTTTTATAACTGGAGCTTCCACAAAAGACTTCTCTCCAATACAGGGCCTCACTCATAATATCAGGATCACCCCAACAAATATATCCATCAAGTTTAATCATTCTCACCCGCCCTCCTTTTTTTACAAGTAGATCAAGAGCAGAATCCAAATAAAGTTCATTATTAACCCTAATGTTTTTTTGTTTTAACTCGTTAATTATTTCAAGCAAAAGTTCGCCCGACTTAAACCAGAATGTCCCAACTAATACATTATCCTTTTGTGGTGTTTTTGACAGCGGTTTTTTTACTAAAACATTTTTTATTAAGGGACAAGTTTTATTACTGTTTTCAGGCAATACATATGCATAAGCCTCAGGTTTATCGCTTACACCAGGGAACCCGTTAATTGTGAAAATTGCTGCATCACAATTATCTTTTTGTTCAACAAAATGTTTCCACATCAAGGGATCAAGAACAACACCGTGGTCACATGAGGACACAATAACTTCCTTTTCAATATTTAATTTACGAGCCCCAATTTCTGCTGACAAGGCCTGTCCTTCGGGTGTTTTGTCAAGACAACACAAAATGGTATCACTGTTAATACGACTTTTTACTAATTCCTCAATCTCTTTTAACAAGACAATAACAGTACGCTTGGACCTTGGTAGTGAATGTAGAGCTGAAATAAACATAGGTTCTGCACCAACTGAAATCAAAGGCTTTGGTGTTTTTGTATATTCTTTAAATCTTGAACCACACCCTGCCATTGTAATCATAACCTGATCTACGCTCCAAAAGTTAGGAATAAATTTATTATAGGCGTTATAAGTTTTTTCCCAATATTCAAACCGCTGCAAATCAGAAGGCGTTCCCCACTGAAAAAAATATGGTATTTCAAACACTCTGACATGAGCCTGTGCAGTGCTTTGTAAAAAAGCCTGAACTGTTAGACTAATATAGTATTCCCCATTAAGTTTAAGATTATTTGCCATTTGATAATCAAGTGCTTTTTTAAGTAACAAGGCAGATCTAAAATAATACCCGCCAGAAGATGCATATTCATTTTCACGACAATCAGTAAAAGACCCTTTTTCACGCACTTCGCAAACAAGATCACCATTCATTCTACAATAAGCGTAAGTTTGAGAGTTAAGATAATGAGGATGGAAACCACGATAACAGACTACACACGAATCACAATCTGATTGCCTAACAAAATTTTCAAACTGAAAACTATCCCACACCATTCCATAGTCGCAATAAGAAACAAATACAGCATCATCATGGGGGATGGATTCAATTACTGCTCGAACCGGATAACCCGGCCCCTGGTTGTGTTGCTTTACATAAGACAAATTAGCATTGGGCCTTAATTTTAATAAATGACCTGGTAAACTTGTATTTTTATGGCTTTCGGCTAAAACAAAATGACAAATCCAACTTACTGGAAAATTTAAAAGCAACCGCTCAACCATTGGCACATAAGAAACAGGAATCATTGGTTTTGGTTCAAAATATCCGGCTTTTTGATACCGCACACCTTGACCAGACATTGGAATAATCAAATGAATTAGCTTATTCATTTTTAATACCACCTTGCCTTAATTTCTCGGTAGGCATATCTGCAAGTACACTTATTATATGATTTGGAAGCTCTAAAAAACCAGGTTCTGCCGCATAAAGAAGTCTGGTTGCAACCCAAAGTTCACATGCATCTTTATCTAAACTCCATGCATTATTCTTTAAAACCCAACCATCATTTTTGCTAATTAATATTTTTTGTATTCGATCTAAAAAAACGGCAATATCTGGAAAATAAATTTTTATTGGCGAAACTGAAATGTTTAAACTCGATTCACGAGCAGTATTTTGCATAAAATCAAAATTTTTAATAAGAGCCAAAAGACCATCATATTTCCAATCGAAGCAAAACATTTTTTCAACTTCCAACCATTCATTAATTAATTCAAAATCATCACACTGAATAACAACACCATGGTTTTGTAATAAAAATAACGTAATATTTTTCTTATCCTGCATTTGCATGAAAAGGTTCCAACCAGGTTTCTCAGGTGGAATAATAACATAATTGTGTTGCCATTTTTTTAATAACCAATTTTTACAAGCTTCGCTCTGATTGTTAAATAAATTTCCCAAAAGCATTCCAGGAAGAGAATGAAAGTGAACAACATATTTTTTTGGTAAAATGGCATGAAACCCAGCTTCCATAGAAGCTCTTAAACCATTTTTAAGACTTAATGTATTTTTACATAAAACATTATAATAATCTTGCTCAACATTACAATTGTCTTTCTTTCCTTTTATAGACTGAAGATCACTCAAAAAACCCTTAAGTTCCAACTCTGCTATTCCATTAGTTAAGGTAACAGCATCAAGTCTGAAGCCAGAAGCTTTAATATAAAGATTGTTATTTTTTTTCATGGAAATATTACCGCCAACACCCTGTGTTAAAAATGGGGTGCGTGCACCAACAAACTTGCAAAGATTTATCAGTGTTTCCATAAACTATTCAAATAAAATCCTATCCAAATCTTCTAGTTTATTTAAAACGTAGAATTTGTTTGGTTTTTCATAAATTTTTGTGCGGTCTTCATCATTCCAATATTCAGTTGACAGCACACCTTGACAGCCGAATTCCAATGCTGGGACTATATCAACGTCAATACTGTCTCCAACCATTAAACAACGCTTGGGGTCAATACGGTAAAGCTCAAAAACATAATTGAATAATTCAAAAGAAGGTTTTTCAAATCCAACTTCTTCCGATGTTACAATTTTATCAAATATTTCTGACGATGGATCAATAGCTCTTAATTTTAAAAGTTGAGTTCGCGTATTTTCATTTGTTAATAATATAATCGTATAATGTTCTTTCAGCTTTTTTATAAACGAAAACCTATCTATTTTACGCCACTCATTTTTAATCTCTAATTCCAAAATCTTCTCATATTGACTGAGAAGATCTAAAACTTTTTGTGAACTAAATGTTTTATTATTCTCAAGAATTTCCTTAAAATAAAGCAATCTATTATGAGAACTAACATGACCACACGGAAGACGTGCCTTAACCCGACCTCTGGCTTTTAAATAACAAGAACCCAATTCATCAAACCCCATCAAGCTCAATGCCTTTTTATAAGCCGCACCCGCATTATACAGCGTGTCGTCAAGGTCAAATATTATGGCATCAGTTTCCATTATTTTAATATGTTTACATTCTTTTTATTAAAGTGTTAAGTACTTTATTAATAAGGTACACTTAATATGCTATTTTCTTCATTCAAAGTAAGTAAATTATTACAAAAAAATGCCTACCCCTTCATTTTTATATTTTCAATTACTGTGGTTTTACAACTTCTGATTGTGGATTGTTCACTTTGGTTTGATGAGTTAGGTATTTTTTTTAAGGGAATACTGAATAATTCGGGACCCCTTCCAATTGGAAATCATTTTTTTCAGTTCTTATTTATTAAAACAATATTGTTTTTTCAAAAACATTTTTATTTTTCAACAAATTATTTCAGCTTCGAAACTATTTTTCACATAGTTCCTTTTGTTTCTTCTTTATTGTTTATTGTTTTCACTTACAAGCTTTGTATTCAAAATTTTTCACTAACAAATTACTGGTTAAGATTACTTATTTTTACATTATTATCTTTTTCGCCATTAGCTCTATGGTATTCTCGCGACGGAAGAACTTATTCAACCGTTCTATTATTTTCCTCACTAAATGCAATATATTTTTTTAAGTTAACTGACACCCTATCTAAAACCGTAATAAAATTTATTCATTGGAAATTAGTATTTGTTTTTTTAATTGTTTCTTTTCTAGGTTGCCTAAATTTTGCAAGTTTTGCTTTTATTTTTCTGGGCCAGTTATATGTGTTATTTTCTTACCAACTATTTTTAAAGCTTAACACAAAACTTTTTCTAAAAGTTATTATCTCAATGGTAACATTTTTATTCTTGATCTGTCTAATTGTTTTATTAACGTACATTTTTATTAGCACATTCCCAATTGTAAACAATGGATTTACTTTTCCTCCAACAAATAGTTTTTTCCGACCACTTCATATTACCTTAGCGCGTCTCTTTTCAATTTTAATGCTCGGCCCCCTCCGCCTAATGTGCTTTCACTCTTTACCTTTTGATATTTATGTTGGCTTAACAAATTTCAGCCTGGATGAGATAATTATTTTATTAACATCTTTTATTGTGATATTTTCAAACATATTTTTATTAAAATTCTTTATTTACCGTAAAACTATTATTATAAGTTTTCTCCTAGTGGCATTTCCTTTTGTTTTTCACTACTTCGCACACACCGTTTTAAATAGTTACGGCGCGGAAAGGTATTTTATTTACATTCACCCCTACATTCTTTTACTGCTGTTTTCACCAATTATTTATCTTTTTAATCTCCCCAAGAAAACAATTTACACTAAATTTTTATTTACAATTGTTACCTTAATTATATTGTCCGGACAAATAAAAATGCTAACACTAATCCAAACTCATAAAACTGGACCGGAAAGCGATTGGAAGGCCGTGGAACATTACTTTAGAACCATTTCAAAAACGACAGAAAAAAGGCCGTTATACCCAGAACACTATATACACCCCATTTACACTTCGGTTGCGTTTATAAAACCCACTATTTTTCAAAACGAATGGAATAAAAAAAATATACTTTTTAGTATTGCAGATGACAACTTATCAATGTTTTACTATCTAAATGGCTTTAATTTAATTTCAGACAGTTCTGGAACCCCACCATTGTGTGATTTCATCAAAAAAGGATATACAATTTGGTTTATGCAACGGGATGGAGTTTATTGCCAAATACACAGTAATACCTATAACAATAACTTATGGCTTTTAAATAAAATAAAAAGGACTCTTATTCCAACAATCAGTATTTCAGGTCCGCCGGGCGGCATAGTAAATATTTATAAAATTACAGAGTGTAATGTTGTTAACAAAGATCAATCTAATTTAACTCGTTAACCTGAAAGCAGTTTCTACAATGCATCTCTGTCTGAAAAAGATTGATATTCAGACATTACACTTTAGAGATATAAATAAAATAAAATAAAAACTATTTGGGTCCAACTTCAGAGCAAATCAGGCGGCGCCGTCTCGATTTCAATCAGTCTTTAGCACAACTCCGTCCTTATATACAACGCAAGAATAAAGTTCTTAAATTAGCTCCAGTTTGTTGATCTTTTGCCATCATTTCTTGCTTGCTGAAATAGTGTGAAGTCCATTGCAGATGTTGTATACTCGCTTACTGCGCCATAGGTTTGGTTACTTTAGTCCAAACGAGTTTTATTTACCATGAAATCAAAAAAAGGAGAAAACATTTATGAAATAATATCAAATTCTTGTTAGATTTTCTGTTATTATAAGCAATCACTATTAACGATTGCACTTTAGTTCTGAAGTTGGGATTTTTTCACATCCATACTACAGTTATATTTGCCAACTTTAGTTTCAAGTTTTGTAAGAGAAATCAGATTGACAACTTGACGAAATCAGTTGAATAGCTCATAGGCAAGGGTCTTCTGATGAATAGTAATTTTCAGAGAAAACTTTATAACACAGGTTGATTTCAAGAATTTTTTGTTTTACGCTGTGCTCCAAGCAGGGTGGGTGTGCAATGCAATTAATAACAAATTGGTATAAAAAATGTAAGCTAACTCACTTGAATATTAACTCATTTTAAGGGATAAAAATAATTTATGTGTGGAATATTTGGTATTGTAGACGGAACTAATTATAAATATAAAGATAAACGACAACTCATGAATCTGCTGTTTACTTTATCTGAATCGAGAGGCAAAGAAGCTTCCGGTATAGCAATAAAGACAGACCACTCTTTAAATATTCTTAAAGCACCGATACCAGCC
>CAZQUK010000020.1:16306-18264 GCA_964596435.1 uncultured Oligoflexia bacterium | reverse complement strand
TTTTTCTATCTATTTCGTCTAGACACTTAATTTTTTTTGCTCAATTGGGGTTATAGTTTTCGGGTGAAAGTGAAAAGTATTCAGATTTTCCAATTAAAGTATATTTTGCACCGTCATAAAAAGCCAAGCTATCTATGGATGACACACACCTAATGTTGTAGTTAATGCCTTTTGCGCTACTTGGAAGGTTGTTTATTCTAAACTTGTGGTTAACATTAAGATTGTCAGGAGCAGTGCATTTATGTGTAACTCCATATCGATATTCAACCAAACACCGTGAGCGTACCTTCGTGCTCCACATAACGGTTATGGAATTTTTTGTAACATTTTGAAGATATGGTCCTCTTTTAAGTTTTATTTTGTAGGTTCCAGAATAGTTTCTAGGAAGTAGTTTAGGGTTTATGGACTCATTAATTACGGGTACAGGCTTTGCGTAGAATGATTGCGCTGCAAAAAAAATAATTATTAATAAACAAAAAGTGCATTTAAGTATTGTCATTTTCAGAGGCCTCAAGTTCGTTGATCCAAAGTCTAATTAGCTTGTCTTGTGTGTTTTGTGCTTTTTGTAGCCAGTTTATGGCTTTTGATCTTAATCTATTTGTAAGCTTTTGGTTTTTTCCATCCATAAGATTTCTTTTCTTAAAATCAGTTATAAAAATTCCAAACGCCAATCGTTGTCCCTTGTTTGTTATTATGTAACCTGCAAGTCCACTTGCATAATCGAGAGACCCGGTTTTTGCCCAAACCTTAAGGGCTGTTGATGGGGCCCTTAGCCGGTCCTTAATCCAGCCATTCCAGCCTGATGTAGAAAGAATTGACCAAAAATACCTGTTTCCAAAACTAAGTGAGTTGGCATAATCAAGTATTTCAGAAATTATTTTGGGTGACATCCTGTTTTTTGATGTTATTCCTGATCCGTTATGAAAATAAATATCCTTCCAGTCGGAGCGTGGAATTTGAGTGGAGTACCATTTTTTTATTATAAATGCAGATTCCTCAATAGAAAGTGGCTTGTTTTCAAGCTTTCTTACGGCTCTAAGCATTAAAAGTTCCGCTAGAACATTGTTGCTGTATTCGAGAGTTTCTTTTGCGATTTTTATCAGTGGCGGACTTTTTTGAGTATACAGAATATGAACATCATCTGGCATAACTCCTTTTTGTGGGAGTGGTATGTTTATGCCTGATTGTTTGGCAAACATAAAAAAAGTTTCTGCAGTATGAAGTGCAGGATTTCTTACTGGTATTTTTTCTTTTCTTCCGTATTTAAGTTTATTTGAAACCTTCCATCGCTCAAGATTGTCTTCAGGACTATATTCAAATTTAAGGCCATGTGTAAACTTGTTTTTTGATTTATCAATTACAACAGAGGGGAGGGGCGGGATTGGGATGAAGTTGCTTTTACTTGTGCTTTCCCCATGACCTTCGCGCCAGGCAAAAAACAGATTAAATTCTGACGATAGAGCACTTAAGCCGGGGTTGTAGGATTGATCTTTTTCGCCGTTTTCATCAATTATTATGGTGTTTGATAGAAAACTTTCGTCATAAAAAAATCTTCCAGTAATTTTTTTAATACCACTTTGTTTTAAAATCATGACTATATTGAAAATATCTGACATTGTTAACAGCGGATCACCCGTACCTTTCAGATATATGTTACCGTCAAGTATCCCGTTTTTTATTTCACCCTTATAGGATAAATAAGTGTCAAAATAAAAGTCTGGCCCTAATACTTTTAGTGCCATAAGTGTAGTTGGTACTTTGGTTACAGATGCTGGGATAAACGTTTTATCTGCGTTTAGACTCTTTATGACTTTTTTTGCATCAAGATCAATTAAATGGAAACCTATATTTTCGGGTGTAATCTTCTCTTTTTTAAGAATATTTAATTCAGCGCTATCAATGAAGTCGTATTTAATTTCCTTAATTGGGTTTTTGGGTTTTGTTGGTGGCGCAGTGTT
>CAZQUK010000020.1:11031-16296 GCA_964596435.1 uncultured Oligoflexia bacterium | reverse complement strand
GTTTGATAGTGCATCAAAAGTTAAGAGTATGCTGGCAATACTAACAATAGTAGAAAAAAATATTGAGCGTTTTATTGGTTTCATTTTTCTTTGGCACCAATCCCGGGAAGATTTGTGTATTTTAAGATTCCATTTTCAGCAATTACACCCAGAAATGGATCATCGCTTATTAATAAGTTTCCATCAAGATCAACGTAGTCAACAAGAGGGGCAAGTTGGGCAGCCGCGGATATTCCTATTGAAGTTTCAACCATACAGCCAATCATTGTCTTCATCTTTAAATCCTGAGCTTTTTTAATCATTTTATAGGCTTCGCTAATGCCATAAGATTTTTGAAGTTTGACATTAATTCCGTCAACAGCATCTTTATATTTTATTACATCATTCAGAGTCATTATTCCTTCATCAGCAATTATTGGGATATCGGTTGATTTTCTTATTCTTTTTAACCCTTCGATGTCGTCCTGATGTGAGGGTTGTTCAATAAGTTCGATATTAAATTTTTCCAATGTTTTAATTTTATTAATGGCGTCGTTAACGCTCCAGCCGGCATTTGCATCAACACGTATTTTTGCTCTTGTTGCATCTCTTACGGCTTCAACCATTTCCATGTCGCCTGGGACTCCAACTTTAATTTTATAAATCTGGAAGTTGGGGTTTTTAAGTACTTGTTCTCTCATAATCTCAGGTTTGCTTATTGAAATAGTAAAAGAGGTGGCTATGTTATTTCTGACTTTAATGTTTAGAAGATCCGCTACGGATTTATTTAGTGTTTTTCCTTTTAAATCATGAAGAGCAATATCGATTGCAGCTTTTGCCGCATAGTTGCCAGGAGCAAGGTTATTAATGGTTTGGGTTATTTCATCTGTGTTTGAAAGGGCGCCAGAAATTAGCGGAAGGGCGCGGGTCAAATAATAAGAAACCGGAGACGCCTCTCCCAGACCACCATTAATGTCTACAATTGCTATCTGCTTTTCTGTTGTGGCGCCATGAGAAGTACAAAAGGTGTCTTTATAGTGGATTTTTATTATTCTAAAATTGCTCATAAGATATTAATAACACCAATACTTTTTTGATTGAGTTTTTTAAATATTTTATTGAAAAACGTCGTTATATATATTGGTGTTGTTTATAACTACCCGATAATAAAAGGAAAATACACGCTGGGATTAATTAGGAATAGCCATTTTTACCCCCATTTTTCTTGCAACGCGCCGCGGTGCATGCTATGGTGCGGAGCATAAATAATGTGTGTTTTTCTTAATTACTTTTTTGGAGGTCAAAAATGTTTAGAAAATTATTAGCAGTATTTGTTTTATCTTTGGGGCTTTTTAGTTGTCGTGGTGTTGAGGATGATCCTAATTATCCGGATTATTATAACGGGAAAGGAACAGTTTATTCCTACGATGGCGAATGTTTGCTTGGAGATTTTGGCTTAGATAATTATAAACTTCAGATTGATTTTACAAATGGAACATCAGTTCTTTTTGATTTTCCTAGCGTGTGGGTTGGACAAAGTGGCCAGTTTTCTCTTAACACTCACGATTTGGCTTTTGCTTCACAAGACTACTACTCTGAATACGGATGCTATAACATCTGCGTGGCCTGGGACGATTATGGTTATTGTTACGAATACATAGTTGAATGTGACAGTGATTATCATTATTCATACGAGTTTTTGAATGTTTCAGACGTAGTTGACACCAGAGCCTCAATTTCATTTTTTATGGACGAAGCAACTTATTTAACTGTTGCTGGTATTCCAAAAAATGAAGTCGTACCGTTTACAAAAACCCGAACAATACTTAAAAGAGATGACAATTTTTTTGTTCCTTATGATTACGACTGCTACTGGTATGATGACAGTTTCTATTACAAAAACTCCGTGACCAGAACAGTGTCGTTTGAAAAATCTCGCAATAATATTTGCGCAGTAACCGACGCAGATAAATTAGCTGTTTCTAAGGTTCAAATTCTTAAAAACATAACAGAAGTTGAAAAGCTTCCTGTTCATAAGGATCACATAAATCGTACAATGATAAATTTCAAAAAGAAGACAGATGACCTCGCAAGAGATGTAGAGTAGAAGAGACAGAAAAGATTGGGTGGTAGAGAGAATGAAGCAATCGAATGGTTGCTTCTTTTAAGGGCCGGAGTTTTTATTAAAGCTTCGGCCCTTAAAACTTTATTGCTTTGATTCTGAGCGTTTTATTTTAAAAAGTTGTTGCGTTAATTTATGTGCACCGCGCACAGGTTTTGTTATTTTCTGTACAAAATTAAAATTTAAAATAATACTTCAAAATAATAACTTAAGATTTTAAGAGGTCTTTTTTTGATTACGCTAATTTTGTTTTATTTGGTAGTTTTGCCTGTTTCTTATTTACCCATGTGGGTGCTTTATATCTTTTCTGATTTTTTATTTATAATAGTTTATAATTTTATCCCTTATAGGAAAAAAGTTGTTTTTGATAACCTGAGGCGTTCTTTCCCTGAAAAGTCAAACGATGAAATTGAGAAACTTGCCGTTGAATTTTACAGACACTTTTGTGATTTAGTTGTGGAATCAATAAAGGGTTTTACAATTTCAAAAGAAGAAATATCAAAGCGATATAGTTTTACAAACGTTGATATCCTAAATAAATACTTTGATGAGGGGAAAAGAATAATATCGGTTGGGGGCCATGTTGCAAATTGGGAATGGGTTACGATTTCCTTTCCGTTAAGTACGAAGTATCAAACTTATGGGACCTACCATCATCTTACAAATAAAAAACTTGATGCGTTGATTCTAAAATCCCGGAAAAGAAATGGAATGATGCTTATTTCTGAAAATCAAATTTCTGATACTTTAAAAAAAACTATTAACGATAAGATGCTAATAGGTTTAATTGCAGATCAGTCGCCTCCTAAAACCGGTAATTGTTGTAAATTAAATTTCCTAAATCAGGAAACTAGGTTTTATATGGGAGCGGAACGATATTCAAAAAAATATAATACTCCAGTTGTATATCTTGCGATTAAGAAGGTAAAAAGAGGGTATTATGCGGGTACTTTTACTCCACTATTTGATAATCCAGCTCAGACTGAGGAATTAGAAATTACAAAAGCCTTTGTTAAGATGCTTGAAAATCATATTAAAGATGCCCCTGCTCACTGGTTGTGGACGCATAGGCGGTGGAAATATTAATCTTCAGAATATTATTTGTACTACTTCCTTTTAGGCTTTGGCCTTGGCTGTGGTTTAACACCTGGCGGTTTAGGCTTTGGTCCAGGTTGTGGTTTCACACCTGGATGTTTAGGCTTTGGTCCAGGTTGTGGTTTCACACCCGGCGGTTTAGGTTGTGGCCCAGGTTGTGGTTTCACACCTGGATGTTTAGGCTTTGGCCCAGGTTGTGGTTTCACACCCGGCGGTTTAGGCTTTGGCCCAGGTTGTGGTTTAACACCTGGAGGTTTAGGCTTTGGTCCAGGTTGTGGTTTTACACCTGGAGGTTTAGGCTTCGGTCCAGGTTGTGGTTTAACACCTGGAGGTTTAGGTTGTGGCCCAGGTTGAGGTTTAACACCTGGAGGTTTAGGCTTCGGTCCAGGTTGTGGTTGCACACCCGGAGGCCTTGGTGGTCTTGGCCCAACACTTGGTGGGGTGGGTCTTGTTCTAACAATACAGCTTCTGTGTCTTGGTGAATAAACCGTCCCGTATCCACAATGTGGTCTTACAGGCACTGGTCTTGAAATTACAGTTCTGTTTTTTATGCAGCTTCTATAACTACTTGACCAGTGGTAACCATAACCGCAGGAATGAACAATTACGATTGGTGCGTTTCTAACACAGCTTCCTCTGAATCCATCGTAATGATAACCGTAACCGCAACTCACGTGTTTTGGAACACAAGAGTTTGAAACGGGCGACCATCTATAGTTCCATCCGCAAGAGCGTGTGTGTCTGTAACATTTATATCCCCATGCGTCCCACACATACCCGTATGGACAGGCTCTGTAGTCTCTTTCACATCTACCGTAATAGGAATTGTAGTGATAACCGTTCGAACAAAAAACAATGTTCCATGCAGGAGCGCATTCTCTTAAAATCCAGCTGTAATAATATCCAATTCCACAAGTGCAAGGCAGTCTGACGCATTTATAACAGCCACTGTTCCACTGATAGTTTAGAGGACAAATCGGATACGAAACTCTAATACATCTTGAGTGAAAATGGTTGAAATAGTAACCGCTACTGCATCTAATTGTTGGGGGCGGTTGCGGATACTGAACGCAGTTGTTTGTCTGTGGGTCATAAAATGTACCACTCGGACAGGTATCAAGTTTTTCCTGAACACAATATCCTACACTTTCATCAAAATAGTATCCTGGAGGGCACAGAGTACCACTTCCAGGATCTATTCCGTTATCAGAGTCATCTTCTTCGTTAACCGTAAGTTGAAATTGCTGATACGTACCCACTTCACTATCGGTATCTTGAATTTTAAGGGCAAATCTGTATGTACCGGTTTCAGTCATTTTTCCTTTTACAAGAAAATTATATTCACCTTCCCGGCTTTGGATCTCAAGTTCTTCGGGGATATCGGCTTCTAGTATTTCTCCGGTATAAGAGCCAACCGAATCTTTGTTTACGTTAATTGTTGTTTGATAAAATCTGTTTTTAATTGCGGGTTCAAGATATTGTTCGGTATTAAATTTGGGATAGCTTGCATCTTCGTTTTCTTGGGAGTTAAAACAAATTTCTTTTGCGGTTTTTAATCCGTTTGAAGTTTCTGCCTGAAGCACAAAACACCAGTCGTTTGTGAATTCTGGCGTACCAAAAATTAAAACAGTTGAATTATCTGTATCTTCAAGTTCAAAACCAACCGGTATACTTGCAAGACCGATAATTTCCCATTTCACAGGACCAATGTCTTCTCCGTTTGATGAGTTAAGAGTAAATTCAGTTTCTGAATATTCACCGTATTTTACATTTAACTCATCATCATTTTGTGTGATTGAAAAATTTGAATCTTCAATTACACTTTCTGTGTCGTCAGCCATTGCTGTTCCAAATTGATTGATGTTTTGAAATGGAACCTGAAACATGGTGGTAAACAAAAAAATGAAGGCCATAAAGGCAGATTGTGCTTGCATAAGTTTTCCTCTCTTTTCCAAATGACGTAATGCAAAATTACATTTATAAGTTTTCTACATCTGCAAATTTGATACCAATTTATTATTATTAAAATGTTTGTAATTTTATAGTAGTTACTAATACTAAACTGAAAG
>CAZQUK010000020.1:0-11021 GCA_964596435.1 uncultured Oligoflexia bacterium | reverse complement strand
AAAGGATCTTTTTTTTATAATTATAAAAGAGCCATTTTGATCCTAATAAATTACATGTTTTTTTAATTTATCTTGAAGCATCTATTTTGGCTCAGTATCCTGTTTTGGATACATTAGTGTCTAAAGGAGTTTTTTAATGAAGCGAGTTAACGCACTGCTATTAATGTGTTTATTTGTGTTGTCGTCGGGATGTTCGACCGTCACGATTTCTCAAAAAGGAACAAATAAAATTGCAACAGAGCCAAATTATGAAGAGTCATATCCATTTTTTTTCTGGGGGCTTTTAGGTGAAAGTGTAATTAATGTTAAGGAAGTTTGTGCTGGAAAAGAACCAAGACAGATGCAAACACAGTACACAGCGCTGGATTGTTTGTTGATGGTTGTTACCATTGGTATTTATTCACCAAGGAGCGCAAAAATATGGTGCATGGATAAGGGGCAAAAATGAAAAAAATATTATTAGTTTTATTTATTGCCACGTTTTTTTCTGGTTGCTCAACAATCTATTTTAAAAATGGAGATGTATCAAAAGAAGCAGAACTAACTTACGAACAGTGGCACCATTCATTTGCAGTAGGGCTTATTGAAATTAGTGAACCAATTGATATGTTTGCCAAGTGTGAAAGTAAAAACTGGAAATTTGTTAAAACAGAGCAGACTGCTTTGGACCGGATTGTAAATTTATTTGCCTTTTGGATTTACACACCATGGACCGCTGAGTACGCTTGTTTGAAATAATTAATTTTGATTTTACGTTCTATTGCAGTTTTTGAAGTCGTAAAATTAGTGTTTTCTTTTTGCGTTTTAATTCTTCAAGTCTTGCACCATAAAGAAGAATATCTGTAAATGATGTTTCAGGGCTATCGAATATGGCCTGAGCCTCGCTAATTTCATTATCAAAGTGCCTTGTTATTATATTAATTGCAACATTACGGCGGCTTATTACATCAAGACCTGCGTGGGTCTCCTCTTCTAGTCTTGTGATTTTATGTATTTCCCATAATTGGATAAAAGGATCATCAATTATAAGCTTTTTTGCGTCCTCTTCAATTGAACGCATTGCTTCTTGCATGGCTGGCTCGTGATATTGAAGTTCCTCGTCAGAAAGAGAATGATCAATATAAAGCCTGTGTGGTTGATTTAAATAAAATAAATCAATAAATAACTTGGATTCAATAATGTTAATCCATGTATTTCTAAGAAGGTGTGTGTGTTTGTTATCAGCTTCTTCAAGCGAAACCTGATAAATAGGCCCGACCTTAGTATTTCCAGCTGTTTTTTCAGCCGCAAAATACATTGCAGTTTGTGAGGGTGAAGCATCAATAATTTTACTGACATTAACAGATGTATTGATTGAAAGTGCACGCATTATCATTGTTGTGCAATCATTTACTAAAGTTGTGTTTGCATATTTTTTTCCGATTTGTAGTTCAAGATAACGTTTGAGTTTATTGCGTTCATCCACACTGAGATTTAAGGTTATTACTTGTACAGAGCGTGGCAAGGTGAGGCCAATGTTTCTTGAAAACCCTTTTGCATTTTCTGATGCTGTTGCTGATGATGTTTTTAGGGATCCTTCATTATTTGTATTATTATCTTTTTTTAGGAGTGCTTGAATCTCCTGAAGTTTTAGATATTCGTTAACTGGTCTTGATGTCATGTGGGTAACACCATAGCTGTAAACTTTGTCACCAATTCTGATGGCTGTATGAGGGAAGGGGACAGTTTCGTTAATTATCTGAACTTGTCCCGGTTGTAGTTTGTATTTTGGATCTGTTGTAAATTCTTCGTAATTCAGTAGGCCGCCTTTTATCTGTTGATACATATAATTTGCAGCTGCTGCGTATGTTGCATATTTTGCGGCAGTTACGGTTTGTGAAATAAGTTTTCTGAATTTTGTCCAATTAGGATTGGCAAGCATGAATTTCTGTTTTCTGAAAAACTTTTCTTCGGCCTGATATTTTCGTAAAACCCCAAGTTCACTAGTGGTGGGGGCGTAATGCGGGTTGTTCCAGAGTTTTCTGAAAATAACACCAGTGGGTGTTTGTCCTTTCGGTAAAGGTATGGGGGCTGCAAATCTTATAATTGGTTTTCCAATATCATCAAAAACCCGTTGTGCTTTTTTTCTGATACCATTTTCAAAAAATGCATGCGTAAATATGCGTTCCTCACCTGTCCAGTAATCGCTTACTTTTTTAAGGCCACGGCCCGCAGGTTGAATAGCACTTTTATAAAGTTCATCTGCTCTTAGGGTTAATTTATAAATATTTTGATACAAGGGGTTTGATGCTAAAATTTCAAGTTCAGACTGGCTTAAAATGCGTGATGGGTCTATGCGTGTTTTATTTATTAGCTCCCAAAAATTATCATTTTTAAGAAGCTTCGCTTGAGCGGCGCTTAGTTGTTCTGTTGCTGTTAAAAATCCGTCAAGCTCAAGTAAGTATTTTTCGCGAGCGGCATTTCTTTCAAAAAAATTACCACTTACATGGGCGGCACTATAGTTACTTTGCGCGGGTATCATTTTGTTTTTGGTAAGTGTCTGTTCTCTTTTTAGCTTTTTTATTAAAGCAAGCTTCATGCAGCGATTAAAACTTGCGGGTTTTGAGTGCGCCTTGTTTTCTAAAAATAAAAAATGGAAAAATATGAAAAATACAATGGGTGCGGCTTTCATAAAAATATTTTGTTTGCTGAAATTTGCTTTTGGCATTCGCACCGATTTTCTCCTGTGAAGTATAGTTCTCCGCTATACTTGTCGGAATTTTAAGATTAAAACGTAATGATTTTAAGGCGTTGAGTTTTAAAAAATGCCTATTTTTTGTGCGATTTTTCTAAATAATATTAAACTAATGGAATGATCCACGTTCAAACTGACCTATGTGTGTATGTTTTAAGGGCGCGGCTCGGTGCGGCATGTGGTGGACCCCTTGAGTGGGGGGTGCAATTTTTGTCATAGGTTTATGAACACAATTTGTGTAGTGTAAAAAGATGAAGAACCTAATTATTAAGACATTGTTTGTTTTACTTTTGTTTTCAACCCCGGCGTTTTCCTTTTGCCATCTGGATTTTCCATCGGAGTGGTTGGAGTATTCAAATGATAACAATAAGCTTCATATAAAAGTTTCTAACGATAGGAACCTGTATATTTCATATTTTATTGGTGAAAAAGAAACTCTAGTTGATGTTGCACATAAAATATATGTTTGTAACAAAGAAAAACTTTATTTACTTACAGAAGACGATACGGTTGAGCTTTATGCATTTATTGAAAATATGGGTGGAAGCAAAATGGCTTTGCACTTTATAAAAAATGGTGAAGTAAGAGCTATTGTTGATTTTAAGCGTATTAACAAACATTAAACGCACAAACAGGGCAATTAAAATAACGAATCAAGAAGTGTAACCAGTTCTTTTGTGGTTTTTGCCTTTCCAATTGCGGTCATAAGTGGGCGCGGAACGCTTTCAAAATTAATGTCGCGTATCATGCTGACCCATTGTTTGATTCTTTTGGGTACATAACCTTTATTTTGGGAAAATGGCTCTGCAATTTCAATAAACCGACAAATGGCTGTGAGCAGGTTATCCGCCTTTGGGTTTGAATGTGAATTAATTAATAGATTCTCTGAAATAGGTATTGCAAGTTCTTTTGCAAATGTTCTGCCGATAAACGGGTTAAGTACCACACCTCTGCCAATCATAAAATGTTGGCAATTAGTTATTCTTTTGCAATTTTTAAGATCATTTAGTTTGAATAAATCACCGTTTGCAACGATGGGTATTCTGCTTGATTGAACAACATCCCGAACGTGATCCCAGTGTACGCCAGGTTTATAAACTTCTTTTCGGGTTCTTGCATGTATAGTGATCCAATTTGCTCCGCCATCGGTGATCGCCTTAACTATTTCGTGAACATCTGTGGCATTTTCCCAGCCCAGGCGTATTTTTGCAGAAACAGGTATTATGTCAGGCAATGTGGATCTAACTTTTTTAACTATTTTATGTATTTTAATAGTGTCTTTAAGTAAAGCTGAGCCGCCGTGTTTTCTTATAACGGTAGGTGATGGACATCCAAAATTTAAATCAATTGCACTGGCCCCGACCGAGCAGGCCTCAATGGCAGTTTCTGTTATTAATTCAGGATCTGAGCCTAAAAGTTGAACTTGGACGGGCAAATTAACTTTCCCAAGTTTTTTGCCAGTTAGCTCCGGTACACATTTTAATGTTGCGCGAGCTGGAATTATTTCCTGACTTACGCGTATAAATTCTGAAACAGCAAAATCAAACCCGCCGATTTCAGCAATAAGTGCACGCATTGGAGCATCAAACACTCCTTCCATTGGGGCAAGTACTAGTGCCGGTTTGTCCTGGCGTATATACTGATTTGTGTTTGAGTTCGTACTCATATATTAATTGATTGGGGCGTGGTCACGTTTTCAAGTTTTAATAATTTATTTTGTCATAAACTGGTGTGACACTTCTAAATTGTTCAACGTCTTTTATAAGCTCTTCACTGGGGGTTGGCACAGGGTTGTCTTTTGATGCCATGTAAACTGAAAATTGTTTGATTTTGTTCTTTAAGAAGGCGGTTTGAAATTCTTTTACCATATCTTCCTGCTTGAGTTTTTCAACAGCCGCGATAACTTTTTGCTGGTACTCAAAATCACCATTTAGCTCAATACCCTCATCGTAAATTCGCCTCAGTCTTACAACAATGGTGCGTTCTTTTTGTTTGAGTTTATTAATTACTGCGGCTTTGTATTCCAAAAATTTTTCTGGCGTAATTTCTTTTAGCTGGCTTTTGGTGGTGCTTATCCATTTGCTTGCGCGTTTTTGAACATCCACGGCATCGTGATCTGCTGATACAATTAAAAAATTTATGCCCCTTGCTTTGTTTTGCCAATCGGGCCAGTTAAAAACAATATAACCAAGTTGTTGTTTTGTTCTCATTTCCTCATAAAACTTTGGTTCAAGATGTGCCATGCTTACGTGTAAAATTGCATCAAGCTTAGGTGTGCGTGGACCAAATTGAACGGTTGAAATCCAGCAATTATTGTTGATTTTTGATTTTAAGGCGTAAGCAAGTGGTTTTCCTTCCGGTAATTTATATAATAAACTATCAGTTCGTTTGTCTTCTTCAAGAATAGATGCATTAAGGCTGCTAAAAGATGACATTATGGAATTCTTTAGTGATAATGGGTCAAGATTTCCGTAGCCGACACCTTTTATGGCAATTTTGTTATATAGGGATGCAATATGTGCCTCAAGATCCTCCGGCTTAATATCATCAACGAGAACCTTATAGCTGTCTTTATGAAAATGCTGTGTGTGCGTTATGTGTAATAGTTCGTACATGGCTTGTTCATGAGGTTGCGCGAAATCAAGGTTCTCAATATCTCTTTTGTATTTTGCCTTAACGGTTGCAAATGTTGTTTTATCGATTTTTGGGTTCTTGATTTTTTCGTATATGTCTTTAATTAAAGTGGTGATCTTTTCTGAAAACCCGTCAATTTTAATTAGAACGGCATTTGATGTAATGCCGATACTGAAGTCAATTCCTGCAAGGATAATTGGATATCTCCACTCTTTGAGAGATTCATTAAGGTAGAAAATATACAGATCAGAAAGCAAAAAGGCTCTTGGGGACGAGTAAATATTGGTGTTTAATAATTGAAGGGCCAGCCTTGCTTTTGGGAGCTTGAACTCTTTATCCTGCTGGAACCAGAATATTCCTGAATTGTCGTTAATTAAATTATATGGTTTGTTGTGACTATCGTTTGTTAGAAGTTCAAGATTGTTTGGAATGTATTTGTTCTCTTTGGGGTAATGAAGGTCGGGATGTGGTTTCACATTCTTCCAGAGTTCAATCCAGTTTTTGGGTGCCATTAAAATACTGTAATCAATATCATAGTATCTTTCTTTATCCTTGGTGTTTGCACTGGGTGCTATTAGTGTGACAACTGCAAGTTCTGGTTTGAATAAATTTATTAAACTATCAAAATCACTTTTTGAATACCGGGTTATCAGACTTGAGTTTTCTTCGATTTTAAGAGCAGGGTGTGTGTGCATTAAGCGTGCAAACTGGCTGGCGGCATCGCCACCTTCAGAGGGTTCCCTGAAGGCAAAATTTATTTCAGCCATTGTTCGTTCTTCTTTGTATAAATATTCCTTATAACCTTCATTGTGAATTAGCTTAATATAAGAAAAAAAGTACTCGATAACCTGTTCGTATTCTTTAAGCCCTTTGTCTGTAAGTTCAACTTCAACAAAAAAAGTACCGTAATATGTCGATGAGTTTATTGATGACATAAGGTTGGTGGCTAGGTTTTCTTTTCTAAGTAACGTTAAGAGCGAGCCTTCACCCTCGTGTCCAAAAAGACTACTGATGATGCCGTATGGTTTTGTCTGAATAAAATTATCCATGCTTGGCGTTGCAAAAGAAATTTTAAGAACTCGTTTATCAGAAATAGGTTTAATCTGGACCAGGCTTGGCAGCTTACTTTTATCAAAGATGTTTGAGTCATAGACTAGTTTTTCCCTGTCATGGTTTGGTATTTGTGAGAACATTTCTTTAACCCATTTTCCCATTGTGCCAAGATCTTCTTTTCCCATAAGAACCAGTTTCATGGCGTTTGCAGAATAATATTTTTTATAGATATTAACTAATATTTCTTGTGAAATTCCGCTTAGGGTATTAAGAGTGCCGGTTCCAAATTTGCGTTTTGGGTGGCCAGTTTTGTAAACCATTTTCTCAATTCTAATTTCGCGCCATCTGTCGTTAGGAATGTTTTTTTGATGTTCTGAGTGTACGGCATTCATTTCTTTTTTTACAAACTCCGGGTTAAAATTTGGAGCAATAAAAAACTGTGAAAACCTATCAAGAGCACCCTCAAAGGCATCGTGGTTAACCTCAAAATAGTAGTTGGTGTGTTCGTCTGAGGTGTAGGCATTTGAATAGCCCTGATGTGTATTTAAGTATTCGCTATATTCGCCAACTTTTGGATATTTTTTTGTTCCAAGAAAAAGCATGTGTTCAATAAAATGGAAAAAACCACAATGTTCTTCCGGGTCCTCAAGGCTTCCAACGGCTACATCAAGTGCAGCTGCTGATTTATTAAGATTGGGATCAGATATGAGCAGAACTTCAAGTTTGTTGTCAAGTGTGAATGTGTTTAGTTTGCGTTTATCGTTTGGGTGCTTTTGTGTGATATCGACAACGGAAACAAAGCCGTCGGGGTGTTTAATGGTTTTGAGCTGTGGATTGGACGACTTTGAACTTTTGGATAAATAATATAAATATCCTGCTCCAATAACTACAATTAGAAGAATTATAATGTACTTTATTAATGACGTGCTCATGCTTGATCCTTGGTTTTATTAAGATGTTTTAACAGATAAAAAAAATAGCGACTTAGTTACTCCTAACGTAAGCCGCTATTTTTTTATGTTCAATTTTATGATTCAAAAATAATGAACAGTTATTATTCAAAATCCCTGTCCATTACTGTCTTACGGTTATCGTTTTTAGCATTTTCAATTGCACGATCAGCAAGTTCACAGATTTTTTCAGAAATCTTTGGCATTACTCCACCAGAGGTGTTCATGCCTGATTTTTCTTTTATGTATTTTTTTAGCTTTGATGCTACTACGAGTATTTCATCTGACATATAGTTGCTCCTATTGTTGGTTGTTTAGTTTACTTCCAGTAGTTCTACTTCAAAAACAAGTGTTGCACTGGGTGGGATTACATTACCGGCGCCGCGTTCTCCGTAGGCCAGTTCTGGTGGAATGGTGAGTTTGCGTTTTCCGCCGACCTTCATTCCATCAACACCTTGGTCCCAACCCTTAATTACGCTTCCTGAACCAAGTTGGAACTTAAAAGGTTGTCCGCGATCAAGAGATGAATCAAATTTGTTTCCGTCAGTTAGCCAACCGGTGTAGTGAACCGTTACTGAGTTTCCGGCCTTGGCCTCATTTCCCTGGCCAACTGTGATGTCTTCTATTTTTAATTGAGTTGCACTAGCGGTATCAACTTTGCTTTCCGATTTTTCAAAGCAGGCGGTAAACAGAAAAGTTAATGCTACTGCGGTTACAACTTTGGACTTTATAAGATGTTTCATGAATTCACTCCCTCTTTGGCGTTCGTGTTCTCTATTATTTCTAGCATGTACTTATCAAAGCTAAAAGGTCATTGCGTATTTTTGAGTTAATATTATTTGAGTGCACTGCGGTAATATTGTGTTGTGTGGGGTGTTTTCTCTTGGTTTTGGGGTTTGTACTTTAGCCTCATATAATATAAGTCAGTCTTATGTGGGGGGGGGCGAGAATCCTAATTCATACTTTTTTGGAATCAGTACGGGTGTGCTTTTTTGCGGGTTTTATTTATTCCAAGAGTCCACCACGCTCATAAATTTCCATTTGAACACCAGACATTGGGGAGCAATTAATAATTGCACCGGTTGAAGTGTTAGTTACTGTACCTTTTTCGAGGTCAACTTCCACAATATCGCTCTGTTTAATATTCATATTCTTTAGTGATTCTTTGTGAGTCACAATTG
The DNA here is from genome assembly GCA_964596435.1 of uncultured Oligoflexia bacterium. GTDB lineage: Bacteria > Bdellovibrionota > UBA1018 > UBA1018 > CAZQUK01 > CAZQUK01. The sequence goes on along the minus strand of CAZQUK010000020.1, from coordinate 2,469 downwards.
GTAGCGCCGCATTGATTGCGTTTCTTTCATAAATTGCACCAAAAGAATTAGCAATGATTACAGAAACCCCAAGTGCCTTAAAGCAATCAACAGCCTGTTGCCTTGAGCTTCCACAGCCAAAGTTTTTAGCTGTAAAAATAATATCACCCTTTTGTACCTTTTTAGCAAAATCCTCAAATCCTTTTAGGTTATCAAAGGCATGTTTTCCCATTTCGTTAATATCTGTAATTGTTAGATACCTGTTATGAAAAATCATATCGGTATCTATATTTTCAACATCAATGATCCAGGCTCGGCCCTTTACTTTCAAAGGTGGGGTTAGTTTTATTTTTTTTTCTGGCGCTTGTGTTTTGTTGGCCGCTTCGGCTAATTCGGACGCTCCGGTTGATTTGGCGGGATATGTCGCTGCGGAATTTGAAAAGGTTTTTGGCTTATCTGGAATTTTATCTGCTGTTGTAATATAGCCAGCTATTGCTGTGGCCGCAGCACTTGCTGGGGAGGCAAGATAAACTTCACCTTTGCCTTGTTTGCCTGCAAAATTTCTGTTTCCTGTGCTAATTGTAATTTCCCCGGGGCCGTTTTGGCCAATTTGCCCTGCGGCACACCCGGCGCAACCAGGGTTGCTTATTAAACAGCCTGCTTTTGAAAAAATTTCAAGATAGCCTTCGCTTAAAAGGCGCGAAAAAATCTTTTTGGTTGATGGAACAATTTTACAAACAACACCGGGTGCAATTTTACGATTTTTAAAAATGCCGGCGACTTCCAGGAAATCTTCAAAGCGTCCATTTGTGCAGGAACCAATAAAGACAGAATCAATTTTAATTTCTTTTGGGAGTGCACTAATATTTATGACATCTTCGGGGTGGCCGGGAAGCGACACCATCGGTTCAAGTTTCCTAATATCAATTTCCACTGAATTTTCGTATTTGGCATCGGAATCTGCGTAAATGGGGTTAAATTTTGCGCCTTGTTTTTTTGAATAAATAATTACTTCATCGTTTGGAGGGAAAAAAATTATAATGCCTCCCATCTCGGTTGCCATTGATGAAATTGTTATTCTTTCAGAAACACTTAATTTATTAACATGGTCGCCATAGATTTCGGCGGCATAACCTAAAAGTCCATTTGCACCAAAATGTGAAAGCAGTTTTAACGTTATGTCCTTGGCTGTGGTGTTTTTTGGGGGCAAGCCTTTGAGGGTTATTTTAAGTGATTTTGGTGTTTTAAACCACACCTTGCCGTGTGCAAACGCCGAGGCAATATCCTGATCTCCCATGCCTTGGCCAAAAGCACCGATTGCACCAAGTATATTTGCATGCGAATCTGTTGAAATAAGTGTGCCGCCAGGACCAACTAAGCCATCATCAACCGCAATATGAGTTCCAATGCCGGCGTCAACATCAAATACTTTTATGCTTTTTTCCCTGGCAAACATGCGGCAGATTTGTTGATTGGCGGCGTATTTCTGGTCGGACCCGCCGGGGTTACAGTCAAATGTAAAAAAAGTTTTTGAGTTATTGTTAATTTCAAGGGCGTTATCTTTCAGGTTTTTTACAACATTTGCACCACCAAAGTCACGAGCTGCGCGCACATCAATTTCAACGTCTACAATTTGATCAGGTTTTACGTCTTTTTCGCCGGAATGATTCATTAATATTTTTTCAATAATTGTGTTGCCCATATTTTTTTGACCTCTAATCTTAAAAAACGAAAGTGTGTTAAACTTTCGTAAAGTAAATAACAATATTGGGACTAAATTTAATCATATTCATGTGCGGTTGTAAATAAAACGAAATTTGGCAGTATGGTGGGTTTGAACTTTGGTGTGGCGTATAAAACACTCAGTCCAATCTAATAACTATGCACGCAGACGCACCCCAGGGGATTTCATTTTTACCGCATTTAGCATTTGTTTCTAATTTGTATGCTGTAGCGCTATAAGGCGGAATGTTTATTTTCTGATCCCTAATGGGTGGGTGCTCGGCAAGCAGTGTAACGAAGCCTTCCTCTTTTGTTGGATCCTGTATAAATCTTGCAAGCTCAAAATATATAAAGCTTGTTTTAAAATTCTTGCAGACTTTATTCGCACTTTTGGCCGGTAATATTTCATCTAAAAAACTGGTGCCGTTATTGCCTGAGTCCGACGTTAAAAGCAATTCTGTGAGCCTTGATCCACCACAAAGTTTTTGAATATATAAAAAATATTGGAACAGGTGACCATATTTAGCCAAGGTGTTTCCTTGAATATCATAGTCACTGTGGTTGGGGTCAATTTTTGCAGTTAAAGATGTTTCTGGTGTTTGAACTGCACTAAAAATTGAAGGATTAAGTTCTTGTGTAATTTCGTGTTCCATAAGGAGGGCCGCACCTTCTTTTATCCAGGACTCTTCATTGGGTCTAAAACTATGGTGAATCATATGAGTGAGTTCATGAATAAATAGTTTTTCAGCTCCCTCTATGTTTATTAGT
>CAZQUK010000019.1:13959-18325 GCA_964596435.1 uncultured Oligoflexia bacterium | reverse complement strand
AGCGAATTTTTGTGCTTAAAACGCCATTAGACTACAAAATAAAAAAGCAATGAAGTGCGCAAACAATTTAAGTCAAAGAGCGTTTGTGAGGCCCGTGTGTGCAGAATAGGGCCTAAAACAAGGTGTTTTTTGAAAATAAATATGCAAATAAAAAAATAAACCAAAACATTGTCAACATAAAAATATATTAAACAGACAAAAAACATAAAAAAAAGCGATGGAAACTCGTGTCCCTTAATAATTTTCGAGTTCCGAGTGGCTTAAAATGGAGATAGAATCGCGCAGAGTATTAATGCACTAGTTTTTGGTCAATAACAGAGAAAGCAGCGCCAGACTCGAGACGGTTAAAAAGACACTAAAAGTTGAGTACCGATATGTAGCTATTATATCAATTCCAAAAAATAAATGTGCACCCTGAATTAAATTCTGAAGTGCAACTATTGGAATATTAGATAAAAATATTAGGACAAAAGCATAATTTATTTTTGTAATTGGCCTTACTTGCACTAAGTCTTGCTTGTACTAATCTGTTAGAGCCTATGAGGATGGCTCTAACAGCGATGCTGCAACCCGTGGTAATAATGGCCGTTTACTTACTGGTCATAACCCAAGCGCCATCCCACTCAGCCCCAGGTGGGTTTTCCTTAAAATAGCCACATCGTTTTATGTACATTTGAGCAGGGCTGTCTTCATTGTTTGTGGCTTTTTTGAGTAAAACAATAGATTCCTCAAAAGTTTTAATGGCCTCATCCCATTTTTGATTTGTATAAAGAGTGCGCGCATTTTCAAATGTATCTAAAACCTCTTTTGGGTGCGTGAATGTCAGGAGTTGAATTAATTCAACGGCGTGATGTTTTCCCTTAACCTTAACAAAATCTAAAACTCTGTGATGAGGAATTTCCCCATTTTCTCTTTTAATGCAGTCAATGGTTGCACGGGTGGTGAGAATTGTGGACTTGTACTCTTTGGTCAGACCCTCAAGTCTTGAGGCAAGGTTTACGTCGTCTCCAATTACTGTATATTCAAAAATTGCCTCTGAACCCATGTTTCCAACGTTAACGTTACCGGAGTTAAGTCCAATTCCAATTTGAACATCAATCTGGTATTTTTCAAGAAAGTAGGGGCGTACTTCATCAAGAACCTGGATCATTCTAATGGCAGTTTTGCACGCGTTATCAGCATGTAATGCTTGTTCAATAGGTGCTCCCCAAAAAGCCATAACGGCATCACCAATGTATTTGTCTAAGGTGCCCTGGTTTTCAAAAATTAATCCAGTCATTCGGCCAAGGTAATCATTAAGAAAGCCCGCAAGTGCTTTGGCATCCATTTTTTCTGAAATTGTTGTAAAACTTCGAATATCAGAAAATAAAATTGTGAGTTCGCGTTTTTCACCACCGACTGAAAGTTTTGATGGGTCCTTGATAATTGAATCTACAATTGCAGGGGCCACGTATTTTGCAAAGGCACCCTTAATGAATTTTTTGTTTTTCTCTTCTAAAATATATTTAATTGCAATAATTAAAACAAATGCAAAGATGAATTCAATGTAAATAAGGCCGGTGTTCCAGTTTATATGTCTTTTAAAAAGGTAACCAACATCAAGATATCCAAAAGATCCAAGAAAAACAAAAGACATTAGTACTGCGGGTATGGAACCAAGTCTTTCAACCAAGTAAGCAAAGGCAAGTGCTCCAACGGTAAGTATTATGTAAATAATGATTTCACCAAAGTCGGATGTTGGTAATACTGGATCATCGGCCAGAATGTTATCAAGAATGTTTGCGTGTCCTTCAACTCCGGCAACGTTTGACTCAAATGGAAAGGTTCGCATATCAAAAACTCCAAGAGCAGATACGCCAATTAAAACATAAGCGTCTTTAATTAGTTCAGCTACGGATCTGCCAGCGCTTGTTGTGTTTGGGTTTTCCGGATCATAATCCATTACGTCGAGTGCTGGGATATACTGAAAAGTTCTGCTGCCTCCTCTAAAATTAATTTCCATAACGCCAGGTGGAGTTACTGGAATTTTACGTTTTGATTTTGCAAAACTTATTTCATCAATCAAGCCGTCTTGATTTATCTTGATGCTAAGATCCTCTTTAAGACCAACTCTTGCCATTTCAAGAGGTAGTGAGGGGTAGGGTGTTCCGTTTGCCATAGTAACCATACTGGTTCTTCTAATAACACCATCAGGATCTATAAATGCACTAAAGTAGCCGGAATGCTTCGCTGGGGCATTGAAAATTTCAATGTTGGTAATAAAGGTTACTAACGAAACAAGATCTGTTTTTTGCGGATCAAATTTTTCTGACTTATCAATATATGTGTATGCAAATTTTTCATGCCCTTTGGGGTGAAGTTTTAATGCTTCAGGGTGCGTAACGGGACACTTGTCGTATTGAAGATATTTTGGTCTGCAACTGTTTTCTGTTGTCCAACCTAAAACCAGTTTATCTGAATAAGCTTTAATTATTTCCTCTAGTATATAATCTGTCTCAAAACGATGAATAAGGTCACCTAGTTTTTGTTCGCCCATTATTGTAGCAAGTTCTTGTGGGATTCTTACATCGGGTTCTGAAAAAACAATATCGAGTCCGACAACTTTTGCTCCAGCTTCAAAACTTTTATGAATTAATTGCCCCATGTGGTCCCTGTGCCACGGCCAGCGTCCAAGTACTTCGATTGATTCGCTATCTACTTCAACAATAACAACTTTGTTTTTTGGTTTTTCTTTGCCTCGGATTTTAAATTTTAAATCTGTAAAAAACCCCCTGAATGAAAGTAATTTTTCTGAAACCTTTTCTCTTAAAAAGGCATTTTCAAGTGTTCCGACTTTTGTTTCGTGGGACACAAAAAATAAAAGAGTAAAAACAATAGTAATAGGAATAGTTACTAGCCACAGTTTGTGTTTCATGTCGTTATGCTCCAATAAATTATGTTTAGGAGTAATTTTTAAGGTCTAATTAAATTTTACTTCCCGACTTAAGTTAAATAAAACAAAAACTACGTAACGCAGCGCTTATTCTTGCTTTGATAGCTTTTTATGAAGATAGGTATAAATAAGTGCATATAGCCGGGCTGATTGGAGCAAATTAGCAGCTGCGCCATGACCACCTTCAGTGTTTTCAAAGTAATAAACTTTGTGATTGTAGTTTAACATTTTAGCCACCATCTTGCGTGCGTGTCCGGGGTGTACGCGGTCATCCTTTGTTGAGGTTGTAAAAAACACTTCTGGATATTTAATGTTTCTTTTTAAATTATGATAAGGAGAGTATTTTTTGATTATACTTCTCATTTCCTTGTTGTCCGGGTCGCCATATTCTGCAATCCAACTGTGGCCCGCAAGGAGCTTTGAAAACTTGAGCATATCTAAAAGTGGGACAAGACACACAACTGCGTTAAAAAGCTCGGGCCTTTGTGTAAATACTGCGCCAACTAGTAAGCCACCATTACTTCCACCCATAATTCCAAGATGTGAAGGTTGAGTAATTTTTCTATTTATTAGGTCTTCTGCTACAGAAATAAAATCATCAAATACTTTTTGACGATTTTCCTTTAAGCCAGCTCTGTGCCAATTGGGGCCAAATTCCCCGCCACCTCTAATGTTTGAGAGAACATAAACGCCACCTTTTTCTAACCACAATTTTCCTTGTAGACCAAGGTATTGGGGTAGTTCAGGAACCTCAAAACCTCCATACCCGTAAAGAAGTGTTGGGTTTTGACCGTTAAGCTTCATTCCTTTTTTATGAATAATGAAGTATGGAATGCGCGTACCGTCTTTACTCACAGATTCGTGTTGATTTACAGTGAATTTATTAGAGTCAAATTTAACATCAAGAGTTTTTACCTGTTTCGGGTTTTCATTCTTTTCATCAAGATAATATAATCTTGATGGAGTTAAAAAGTTTTCGTAAACAAAGAAAGTTTTATCAGACAATTTATCAGCAGTCGTAAAGTAAATGGTTCCGTTTTTTTCGGTTTTGACAATTTTTGCAGCAACTAAAAACTTGGCCTTTGAATTTGATATTTTATATTTTTGAATTTTACCTGCAACATTGCTTAGAATACTTAAGTAAATATAATTATTAGTTGTTGCAACCTGTAGTAATGATTCGCGCTTACCTGGCGAAAATATTACGTCTACACTAGATAGTTTTTTTGTGTCAACGGCAACGAGGGACCCTTCGGGTACTATTTTGTTATTTGTTTTCCATGGCTCTCTTAGTTTAAATAGTAAACGGCCATGAAAAACATTCTCCATTTCTGCGCTACTTGGAACCGGGATTTTTATTAATTTGTCATCCCTGCCAAGTTGCCAGTATTCAGACTCATAAAAACTTATTCTTTTGATTATTAAATTTATTGT